>CAYUGU010000155.1:0-2587 GCA_964444345.1 uncultured Bacteroides sp. | reverse complement strand
AAGCCTGAAGAGGTTGACCTGCTGATTTGCTGCACCTGCAACCCCGACTATCGCTTCCCTTCCACCGGCTCCATCATCTGCCATGATCTCGGCCTCAGCAACGCATACAGTTATGACCTTCAGGCTGCCTGCGCCGGCTTCCTCGTGGGCCTTCAGGACGGTGCAGCCTATATTCGCTCAGGCCTCAGGAAGAAGGTTGTAGTCGTTGCGTGCGAAAAAATGTCGTCGATGGTTGACTATACCGACCGCGCTACCTGTCCGCTCTTCGGCGACGGCGCCGGAGCCATGCTCCTTGAGCCTACCGAAGAAGCCGTAGGAATTATGGACGGACAGTTCTATGTTGACGGTAACGGCCTCAACAACCTGATTATGAAAGCCGGAGGCTCGGCCAAACCCGCAAGCCACGAAACCGTCGATGCCCACGAGCACTACGTCTATCAGGAAGGCCGCGCAGTCTATAAGCACGCCGTAACCAACATGCTCAACAGTTCGCTCGAGGTTGCGCAGCGCAACGGACTGACCATGGAAACCGTCGACTGGTTTATCCCCCACCAGGCCAACGCCCGTATCATCGAGGCCGTGGCCGACCGTGCCGGAATTGACCACTCGAAAGTCCTCATCAACATTGACCACACAGGCAACACCTCTGCCGCCTCAATTCCTATCTGCATAGCAGAATATAAGGATAAAATCAAAAAAGGCGACAAACTCCTGCTGACCGCCTTCGGCGCCGGCTTCACCTGGGGGGCGATGTACATTATCTGGGACATCTAAACTTCCGGTCGGTTCCCGAGAGACCCGAAAACATTGGCGCGGATGCTTGGCCCGCTCCTCAACCGAGGGCGCCAAACATCCGCGCCGTTCTTCCCCAAAGAATTATTTAAATTGTGCACCTGTATTTTGTATTTTGCATTTTGTAATTAAATAAACCTTTGGGACCCTCAAGACGTTATAATAACGATAAATAAAAACGTGATTACCTAAAAACCTGACTCAAGTATGTCTGAAGAACAAAACACTCAAAATCCGCATAAAGCAGGATTTGTAAACATAGTAGGCAACCCGAATGTAGGCAAGTCGACCCTCATGAACCGCCTCGTTGGCGAACGCATGAGCATCATTACCCCCAAAGCACAGACCACCCGCCACCGCATCACCGGTATCGTCAACACCCCCGACTATCAAATAGTCTTTTCCGACACCCCGGGCGTCCTCAAACCCCGCTACAAGATGCAGGAAGCGATGCTTAACTTCAGCGAAGGCGCACTGACCGACGCCGACATCCTCCTTTACGTGACCGACGTTGTCGAAGACCCCGAAAAAAACGCCGAGTTTCTTCGCAAAGTTGCCAAGGAGAAAATCCCCGTGCTCCTCGTTATCAACAAAATAGACCTTCTCCACGGCGACGGCGGCGACCTCGTAAAGATTGTCAGCGACTGGCAAAACCGACTGCCAAATGCCGAAATATTCCCCATATCGGCCACTGAAGACTTCAACGTCGACAACCTGATGAAGCGCATCGTCGAACTCCTGCCCCCCTCGCCCCCCTATTTCGGCAAGGACGCACTGACCGACAAGCCCGCCCGCTTCTTCGTCACCGAAATTATCCGCGAAAAGATTCTCGAAAACTACGAAAAGGAAGTCCCCTACTCGACCGAAGTAATCGTCGAGAAGTTTGAAGAGAAAGAAAAAAGCATCCATATCATGGCCGTAATCTACGTTGAGCGCGACTCCCAGAAAGGCATCCTGATTGGTCGCCAAGGCTCGATGCTCAAAAAAGTAGGTATGCAGGCCCGCAAGGAGATTGAACAATTCTTCGGCAAAAGCGTCTACCTCGAACTCTTCGTCAAGGTCGAGGCCAACTGGCGCAACCGCGAAAACAAACTGAAGGCCTTCGGCTACATCCAGTAGTCAAAATTTAGGCCTGACGTAATTTTTCATTATAATTTTTCACTTTTAATTTAGTAATCGTGGGACAATTAGTAGCAATAGTCGGACGACCCAACGTCGGGAAGTCCACCCTCTTTAACCGCCTGACCCAGAGCCGACGCGCAATCGTCGACGAAACGGCCGGTACCACGCGCGACCGCCAGTATGGCAAGGTCGACTGGAACGGACGAGAATTTTCAATCATCGATACCGGCGGCTGGGTCGTCAACTCCGAAGATATCTTCGAAGGCGAAATCAACAAGCAGGTCCACCTCGCCATTGAGCAAGCCGACGAAATCCTCTTCGTGGTCGACGCAATGAACGGCGTCACCGACCTTGACGATCATGTCGCCGCTATTCTCCGCCGCTCGAAAAAGCCCGTAATCCTCGTGGCAAACAAGGTCGACTCAAACGACTGGATGTATAACGTGCCGGAGTTTTACGCCCTCGGCCTCGGCGAGCCCTATCCCGTGAGCGCCGTCAGGGGCTTCGGCACCGGCGCCCTCCTCGACGAAATCGTCAAGAAACTTCCCGAGGTTGACGACGACGAAGCCGCCCGCCTCGAAGCCCTCCCCAAGTTTGCAATCGTAGGCCGCCCGAACGCCGGCAAATCGAGCCTCATCAACGCCTTCATCGGCGAAGACCGCCATATCGTCAC
>CAYUGU010000154.1:0-2617 GCA_964444345.1 uncultured Bacteroides sp. | reverse complement strand
ACATGGCAGAGAAGAAAGTCAAGAAACGTCATTGGGCCTTTGTGGCCTATCCGGAGAGTTTGCCGGACGATTGGTTTAATATCCTGAAGCAGTCCGGCTTGAAGGTGGCAATCAGCCCCCTGCATGACAGGGATACCAACCCGACCGGCGAGCCGAAAAAGCCGCACTATCATGTCATGTTGAGCTATGAGGGGCCAACTACATACGGGAATGTGGAGCGGTTTACCCGTGGGACAATGAATGGGACTATTCCGCAACCGTTGGAATCCCCCGCTGGAATGTATCGGTATCTTACTCATGAGGACAACCCGGAAAAGGCGCAGTATTCAGCGGCAGATATCCGAACGCTGAATGGGTTTAATATTCGGGATTTCGTTGAGATGTCGAAGACCGAAGCCATTAAGACGAAGCGGGATATTACGCAGTACATACTGGACAATGGCATTATGGAGTATGCGGATTTGATGCTTATGACGATGTGTGATAATGCTCCGGCAGATTGGTATGAGGTGGCATCATCAAATACGCTCTACTTTACGGCGTTGATTCGCTCGGTGAGGTATAAGGCCACTGGACGGCAGTAAGGAGCGGGGGTGAAAGCATGGATAGTTGTCATGATTGCCTGATGTGCGCGGCGGGGTATTGCTTTGACCCGGATTCCGATTATTACCGGGGTCCGGTGCCGGATGCGGCGTGTTCGCTGTATGAGCGCATGGAGCAGACGGACTTTTTGGAGTAGTGAGAGAAAACCTGGCCTGTAAATGGCTTTGCCTTGCATTGGTCAACAGGTGCCCGTAGTCAGGGCAAGAAAGGAGGGGTGAACCGTGGATGAACAGGCTCGCGATGTTGTCACAAATCCGCGAATTGAGCAGGCGGAATCCGCTTTATTTGAGCGGTTTATATCCAAGCTTGATGAGGGACGCTATGATGAGTGCCATAAAATCACCGGCCTCATGGAGCGGCTCAGTCTCATTTGACACTGGAGGAACGGGAGGAGCTTCACAGGGCGCTCTACAGCCGGGCCTTAAGGGAAATCACCGAGGGGGCCATGAAGGAGGCACAAATCGCCGTGGAGGTCATGGAGCGCCTGGGAGCGGGCAAGGACACGGCCAGCGAAGTGTTGGCGGCGTTGCTGGGTGACAACCGAGTACTTGATGAGGCGTGAGATGGAGCACGTATTTGCGGCTCTGACACCGGCCAATCGGCTGGTGTGCAGGGTCGCGGCACATACCGGGCTTCGGGTCGGAGATGTCCTGGCTCTGAGGACTGATAAGCTCCGGTCGCAGATGTGGGTGACCGAGGCAAAGACCGGAAAGCGGCGCCGGGTGAATCTGCCAAAGCCGTTGTTTGAAGCGATGAAAGCCCAGGCCGGAGAGACCTGGGTTTTCCCGTCCGTACGGGACCCTGGTAGGCACAGGACCAGACAAGCGGTGTGGGCTGATGTGAAAAGGGCCGCTAGGGCGTTTAGAATGCCCCAGAACGTGGGGGTGCACTCGCTAAGGAAAAGATATGCCGTGGAGCAGTTGGAGCGCTCTGGGGGCAATTACGCGAAGGTGCAGCGGCTTTTGAATCATGCTGACATGGCCACAACGATGATATACGCGATGAGTTACCAGCTGTATAGGGCGAAGTATGGAGCACAGGATGAATGAGGCTGACCGGGGGTTGAACGTGCCCCCGGTTGGCCTTTTTTCGTCCGTTTGACATTTTAGGGACTGTCAATCGCCCTTGTGTCCTAAATCTCGTGGTCACCGCTCACCTATAGGAGGCCGGAGGCCGCAGGACGCGAACGCGTGGCGATGGGGTGCTGGGTGTGTCCTGGTCGCTCTCCATCCCCGGGGGCGCGTTTAATCACCATGCTTTACCCACTCGCGGCGCAAGCCGCTCCCCCGTCCCTCGTCCCCCGTCCCCGGGGCGCGGCCCAAGGGGAAGGGCGACCCGAGCGAGGACGGCCCACCCCCGCAGGGCCGCCCGAGCAGAGGGGAGGCCGCCCCCGCAGGGCCGCGCCCCAGCCCCCCTTCAGAGGGGGGCGCGGCCGCGCACGGCCGCGGGGGTTGAGAGGGGCAGAGGGCACCGCGGGCGGGACCGGACCCAACAAAACGACTTTGTTTTGTTGGGTGGCGCGCAGGCGCGTCCTTTGCGCCGAGCACACCCAACAAAACACGCGTTTTGTTGGGCGCCGAGCCACCGCAGAGTCGACACCGTTCCAGAGCTCCGAGAGGGTGCTCCCTAGGGGGGTACTACGACACCCCCCCTAGGGAGTGACACGTGACAACTTTTTTTTGTGGGCTTGACGTGCCGTTTAATTTGTGTTATTGTTGTGTGGGAGGTGTGCAAAATGGAAACAAGAGTTCGAGTTCAACTGACTCTTGCACCGAATGTTCGGGATAAGCTGGATGAATTGTGTCGGGAAAAGGGAATGATGCGACCTGCGCTTGTGTCCTTGGCCATCGATAAACTTTGGAAGGAGGAGCATTCAGACGATAAAAAATAATGATGGCTCCCCCACCCGGCAAGGTATTGGGAACCATCAATATGACACACTGTCTGAATCATTTTAACACATGGCAGAGAAGAAAGTCAAGAAACGTCATTGGGCCTTTGTGGCCTATCCGGA
>CAYUGU010000153.1:0-2779 GCA_964444345.1 uncultured Bacteroides sp. | reverse complement strand
AGATGATGCACGTCAGCGGCCACAAGACACAAAAGACCTTCATGGACTACATCAAGCTCTCCTCAGACGAAATCGCCGACGAGATAGACGCAATCGTCAACGGAGCAAAAGAAGAAGTATTCTAAAATTAAAGTTACGATTTAATATTCTTTATGGTTGACCAACTGCAGAGATTATTGTATTTCGAAGAGATAGTAATCTATCTAAATTACAATATTTGGCAAAATTGAATTTCCATGCATTCTTGGTATGCCCTAGCTTGTAGTTTAATCTTATGGCGGCATTGCGTTTCATCATGTCAATCAAGTAATCTTTTCCCGAAACAATCTGCATACACGTTTCCGAGGTATAAGGAAAAACCGTTTTCAAATTATTCAATTCGTTTTCTAATACCCCAAGTGTGATGTTTCCCCTTGTTAGTATAGATTGTTTAATTGAAGAAATATCTTGATCAACTTTAGATAAATCAAATGCATTGTTGGTATAATACCTTCCAATGGATTTCAATTCGAAATATCCACAATATTTATCATGTAGAGCAAGATGATGAAATAATTCAATTAATTTTTCCTTATGTATGGAAATAACAGAATCATATTGAAATAGAGTCTTAATTTCCTCTAGTTCATATTCTCCAATAAACTCACATAGAGTATTGCAGACAGCATCCTCGTCAATTACAAGATTCTCCATACAATAAGCATTCAATACATATAGATTGTCAATTATCTGTTTAGGATTATACAACAGATAAATATCTCCGTCTACAATGTATAATTTCTTTCGGGTTGTATCAGTATCCGCAATACACGTTCGTATTACTTCATCTGATGAGCCAAGAGGATGAACATCATTGACGCGTATTCCCGTTCCGTCTAAAAGACGAGCAAAAAGACGTTTATAGAATGCCTTATCCTTTTCTTCATCCTCTGTATAGATATCTATATCATTACGATACGCAGTAAATATTGATGAAATCTGCGCTTGCTCTGATGAAAACTCTAAAGCCATGTTCAGGAATGCATGCGAGTTAAATCAATACAATTTTTTCGTCTGTCAATCGTAGAAATAATGGCAGGGGCATGCGTTGCAAGAATATACTGAGTATTGGGGCTCGCTTTTAATAGAGCATCCACAAATAACTCTTGCCAGCTTATGTGAAGAGATAATTCTTGTTCATCAACAATAAATATTGAAGCATTTTTATTATTTCTGTGAAATGCAATATGAGCAAGAAGAATAATTAATTGTTTCTCGCCAGATGATAGTTCAAATATGCTATTTCGTTTTCTTATATCTTTTATGCGAACGTATATTTCACCCTTATTGTCAACTTCTATTATTTTCTGACTTTCTGTAAAAAACATATTTGCACTCTCTACGAATCGGATTAAAGGCTCCTTGGATTTCTGAATACTTTTGCTATATTCGTTGGCGTAGCCAATGATATTATCAATTCGTTCTAATTGAGAACTGTTGACCATCCATTGAGTGAGAGCGGTAATATACTCTTGCGTTAATTGTTTTTTTCTATCGAGTGCAGGAGTTTTTGCAAGAACTTCCAATGTGGTCTTTATTGAATCAAAAAATAGAGAAAACTGTTTGGATAAATCCACAACTTCTAGTTGTTCTATCGCTTTGTCTAATTGAATTCTTCGAGAATCTAATTGTCGCAATTCTTCTTTATAATCAATAGGAGAGATATGATTAAGCTGTTCGTATTTGATTGATTCTGAAAATACTTTTTTTCTGAACCTATCCGCTAGTGCATATTGACTTTGAGCATTATTTCTAACAAATGTGTGGAACATATCTTGAATGTCTTTTAATGCAGAGTCAACAGAATCAAATAATAGATCTACATTTTGATTTCTTCTTCTAGGTAAGAATATTTCTCGTTCAAATGCACTACCTGACAATGCACTATCCCCTGTCCTTCGATTTAATCCAAGGAATAAAGGTGTACGCAATTTACGAATCTTATTTACGACCTCAAGATTATCAAACTCATAAAGCACACGAGCCAATTTTTCAGTCTCATATGACTCGTGAGCAAGATTATTACGCAATAATCCTAAATCTACAAGTTTGAATGTATCGCAAATCTTTTCTTTTGGCTTCTCACTCGTATACGTTAGCATCAATGTTTCTTTTCTTTTTTCACATGAGATGCTAATGAAATTACCCGTTTCTATCTGCTCGCATATCAGTTTTACATGTGAAAATTCTATTTGAGCTAGTTCTATATAAGCAGGATATAATAATCCAGAGAGTAATTTTAGGACTGTCGTTTTACCCGCCCCATTAATTCCAATTAAAAATGTCAGATTCGGATTGAATGATATGTTAAAATCCATGTAGCCTCTAACATCTTTTCCTATCAGTTGCGTTAGTTTCATAACTTTATTTTTTCAGACTGTATATATTTTTGAAAACGACTGGTGGGTTTGTCTGGGATTGTCAGTTGAAGGCGACAGCCAATAAGAGGGGTTAAATATCGCTCTCTAAAATTCTTGATATCCTTAAATCCACAATAGGCTGCAATCTCAGCTCCAGAACGTGGTTCTCTACAGTACTCCACAATCTTTTCCTCAAGCGTTTGACTTGTGTCCGACTTGGGGGTCGACTTGGGGGTCGACTTGGGGGTAACCCCTAAGTCGGATTCATTAGTGGCGTGGACATTGACGCGGAATGCCGTTATGGTGTTCACATCAAATTCTGCCAGTGGATTGCCGTTCTCCTTCAACATCTCTTGCACACGGGTTACGCCTCGGTTGAA
>CAYUGU010000152.1:0-2932 GCA_964444345.1 uncultured Bacteroides sp. | reverse complement strand
CGGAGGTAGTCAGCCTTTTCGAGCCACTTGTCAGATTCGCCGGGGCAGAAGTTGTTGGAGTACTTGGTGGGGTCGGCCATCTTGCCGTTGACCACGTCGTCAACCCAGTTAGCGTCGGTCACGAAGCGCGAGTTACCGGTGATGGTATTCATCGCATAGCGGAGTGCGTTGAGGCGCTTGCCGCCAAACGAGCCGTTGAAGAAGAGGTTGAGGCTGAGGTTCTTCCAGGTCACGGTGTTGTTCCAGCCGAGGTTGAAGTCGGGGGCAGACTTGCCGAGGACTACGCGGTCGGTTGCTTCGGGGCGACGGGTAACTTCGCCTTCGGCATTATAATAGGTGTCATAGCCTTCTTCGTCGACACCGGCCCAACGATAGCCGAAGAATGAGCCGATGCTTTCGCCTTCCTTCACGATGAGGGCATCGTTGAGGATAGAAACGGTGCTACCGGAGTAGAGCACGGGTTCTTCAGCGGTCAGTTTAACGACTTTGTTCTTCATGTAAGAGCCCTGAATGTTGGTGGTCCAGGTCCAGTCGCGAGTCTGGATGCAGGTGGCGCTCACGGAGATATCAAAACCGGTGTTGCGAACTTCGCCGGCATTGACCACGTAGGGCTGGCCGCCGAGGTATCCGGGAGGAGTCGTGTTCAGCAGGGCGTCGTGGGTATGCTTCAGATAGTAGTCGAGGCTCACGTCGATGCGGCTGTTGAGGAAGCCGAAGTCGAGGCCGAGGTCAAACTGGTTGGTGCGTTCCCATTTGAGGTCGGGAGTAGGCATCTTGTTGGCCCAGAAGCCGGTATTGGGGGTAGCGGAGCCATAATAGGCATAAGCCTGGGCAAGGAGTTCGAGGGTCTGATACGGGCCGATATCCTGGTTGCCGATGATACCCCAACTTGCGCGAACTTTCAGGTTGTTCATCACGGGAGAGACATTCTTGAAGAAGTCTTCGTTGGAGACGGTCCATGCGGCTGCCACAGAGGGGAAGTAGGCCCACTTATTGTTGGAGAGGCGCGAAGAACCGTCGGCACGGAAGGTGGCGGTCAGCATATAGCGGTCATTCCAAGAGTAAATTGCGCGGGCAACGGCCGACATAAGGGTCCATTTTGAGAAACTGTTGGAGGCGCCTTTGGTATCGGCAACGCCTACGTTCCACCAGCCTACCATATCGGTCAGGAGGTCCTGGCCGCTGATGCTGAGGCCGCGAGTGGTCGATGAGGTTGCTTCCCAAACGGCGGTGGCGGTCAGCGAGTGGCCGCTCTCCCAGTTGTTCATATAGGTGAAGTTATTGGTGGTCTGGAGGAGCCAGCGGTTGGTATTGCCATTGCCCATAGAACTGCTCATACCGGGCGCACGATTGAGGCCGGAGAAACTGTAGTTATACATATTGGCATAGTCGATACCGTTCGAAGTGGTGAAGGTCAAGCCCTTGCAGATGTTGAACTTAAGGTCGATACGACCGTTAAGGATGTCGCGGCGGCGCTCGTTCTTAAGAGTGAGTTCACCGTAGGGGCTGTTCATTATCGAGTTGTAGGGGTCGCGCTTGTAGGCCTGAGCCTCTTCGTCCCAGAGTTGCATAGTGGGCGAATAGGTGAAGGCACCCCAGATAGGACCGGTGGTCATTTCGAAACCGCCGATACCATGGCCGTTACCGTGGCTCATATCAACGTCGACGGTGGTTTCCAACCAGTTGGTCACCTTGGCGCGAACGTTGGCGCGGGCTGCAAAGCGCTCATACTGAGAGTATTCGAGCACACCCTTATCGCGCATATAGTTACCGGAGAAGTAGGTCTGGATTTTGTCGTTACCGGAGGTATAGGTCAGTTTGTAGTTCTGGGTGTTACCGGTGCGGAAAATCTGGTCTATCCAGTCCACGCCGTTGTCTTCGCCGTTAAGATAAGGAGCGAGGGCAGCGTCGGGGGCGTCGATAGTACCGCTGACAATCTTTGCGCCGTCGGGGCCGCCATAAGTCTGGAGTGCTTCGGCATACTGCTTGGCATTCATCAGGTTAGGCAGGTGAGTTGCCTGGCTCCAGCCCCACGAAGCGTCGAGGGTTATTTCGCTGACGCCGGCTTTACCGCGGCGGGTAGTGATCAGGACAACGCCGTTGGCGCCGCGCGAACCGTAGATAGCGGTTGAGGAGGCGTCTTTAAGAATCTGCATGGAGGCGATATCTTCGGGGTTGATGCCTTCGAGGCCGCTTTCGCGCACGAGTCCGTCGACCACGTAGAGGGGGTCGTTGCTCTTATTGATAGAGTTGGCGCCACGCACGCGGATTTTGGGCGAACCGCCGGGGACGCCGGCCGTAATTACGTTCACACCGGAAACGCGGCCCTGGAGGGCTTCGCCGACGGTAGTGATAGGCTGAGCGGCAAACGACTTGGCGTCGACCACCGAAACGGAGCCGGCGAGGTCAGCCTTGCGGACCGTACCGTAGCCGATAACCACGACTTCGTCGAGGAGAGCGGAATTTTCGTTCATCGTAACGGAGACGGGCGCCGTAGAGGTTACTTTAACTTTTTGAGTTTCATAGCCGACACAGGTAATAGTGAGATTCACCGGAAGTGAAGGCACGTTGAGGCTGAAATTACCGTCAATATCGGTTGCGGTGCCTCCCTTGGAATTGTCTACCATAACGGTAGCGCCGATAATCGGTTCGCCCTCGGTGTCGCTGACGCTACCGGTCACGGTCACAGCGCCTCCGGCGGGAGCCTGAGGCTCAGCCAGCATTGACAGATAAGCGGGGAAGAACCCGATTACCATGAGCAAGATAACTCTTAGTTTATCCATGGTAAATAGTTGAAAGTTAATAATATACCTGAATTGAGGCCGAGACCTCGCAACAGAACTTGTGAGTAATTATGTTTGGTTTTTCAGTCAATAACTCTTTTTAAGAGATTTTTGCCATTTGTAATTACCTGAAAAACACCCTCTAACGC
>CAYUGU010000151.1:0-2942 GCA_964444345.1 uncultured Bacteroides sp. | reverse complement strand
TTGTGCGCAAAATCAACAAGGAGTTTCCCGGCTGCGCCTCGCTCGAAATCAAGGACCAATATTACAATATGCGCGAAAAGGTCGAGCCCGTAAGTTATATCGTCGACATTGCCGAGCAGGCCATGAAAAATGCCGGACTGACCCCGAAGGTTGTCCCCATTCGCGGCGGCACGGACGGCGCCCAACTCAGTTTCAAGGGCCTTCCCTGCCCTAATATCTTTGCCGGAGGCCTTAACTTCCATGGCCGCTACGAGTTTGTCCCCGTGGCCAGCATGGACAAAGCCGCCGAAGTAATCGTAGAAATCGTTAAACTGGTAGAGTCCCGCTGATACGCGCGGGGCTCTGCCTCTTTTTTCTCCCCTCCCCCCGAATGAAGCGACAGTTAATTCTTTGTCTCCTCCTATGGCCGCTGCTGCTTGCGGCCGAGTTGCTCCCCCCGCAGTTATGTCAGGGCAGCCGGATGCCTTATCCCGCGCCTGACTCGACGGTTGCGGCCCCGGACTCGCTCGTGGCCGTGATGATTAACCATGTGGGTCGCCACGGCGCCCGGTATGCCACTTCGCCCAAGCGCTTTTCGGAGGTCGTGGACGTGATGAACTCTGCCGACCTCACCCCCTTGGGCAAGAAGATTCTTGCTTCGGTCAATAATGCCGTCAGCGCAACCGACGGCCATTGGGGCGACCTCGATTCGCTCGGAATCGCCGAACAGAAAGGAATTGCCCGCCGCCTCTGCATGGCCTACCCGCAACTGGTCGTAGGCCAGAAGGTTTCGGCCATCAGCAGTTATGTAGGCCGCTGCGTCGCCTCGATGGACGCGTTCACCTCAACCGTCAGCCGCTTTCAGAGCGGATTAGGCTCGGTCGATAAGCAATCGGGCGAGCAGTTCAACGACCTCGTTCGTTTCTTTCAGGTCGATTCCGCCTATGTCCGCTGGGCCAAGGAGAAGCCCTACGCGCCGGAACTCGCCGACTTCACCGCGCTGACCTCGCCCGCCGAGGCCCTCTGCCGCCGACTTTTCAAGACCCTCCCCGAGGGGCTTGACGCCGAAACTCTCGCCTCGGCAATTTATTACTGCCTCTCCTCGCAGGGGGCTATGGGGCTTGGCGACGAAGCGATGTCGCTGATGACTCCCGACGAAATGAACCGCCTTTGGGCCATTGACAACCTCCGCCAGTACTTCAGCCGTACGGCCTCGACCGTTTCGACCCTTCCGGCCGACATAGCCTCGCCGCTGCTCCTCGACCTGGTGCAGACAACCGACGACTTCATCGCCGGGCGCCTGGAGTCGACCGTCAACCTGCGCTTCGGCCACGCCGAGACGCTGATGCCGCTGCTGTCGCTGATGCGCCTGCCCGATTGTTACTATCTGACGCATTATTTCGATACGGTCAGCGCCCACTGGCAGACCTGGCATGTGGTCCCGATGGCCTCCAACCTGCAGATGATTCTCTTCAAGAGCCATTCGACGGGGCGATATTACGTGCGCCTCGACCTCAACGAGCGCCCCGTGGAGATTGAAGGGATGACCTATATTCCCTGGACGCGCCTGCGGGCTCATCTGCTTTCGCTCATATGAAAAACCTGATTTGGGCCGCCATTGCCTGCACGTCGGCAATAATCGGGCCCGGCGCAACCAAGGGCGGGCATACGCTCCTGTGGAAACATCGCGACACGTCGCATCCTCTGAACTTCGTGGAGCGCGTTGACCGCCCCGGCCGCATTCCCTTCATAGCCCTTTTCAATGCGGGCGATTCGGCGCTTGCCGAGGCTTGGGTGGGAGTCAACGAGGCGGGATTTGCCGTGATGAACACCGCCTCCTATAATCTTGCGCCCGACACGGCTAAATACGCTGACCGCGAAGGCTTTATCATGGCCGAGGCCTTGGGCCGCTGCCGCTCGCTGGCCGACTTTGAGGCGCTGCTCGACTCGCTGCCCCGTCCGCTCGGCGTGCAGGCCAATTTCGGCGCCATAGACTCCACGGGCGCGGGCGCCTATTATGAAACGGACGATTACTCCTACGTCAAATATTCGCTACGGCCCGACTCGATGCTTATCCGCACGAACTTCAGCCTCGGCGGCCAATGCGGCCCCGGCCTCGGGCGCGAAAGATACGCAGCGGCCTGCCATTTGCTGACAGACCGCCGCGATATAGAGCCGTTGACCTTGACGGACACGGTTAGTTGCAGTTACTGGCCGAGACTCACTCCGCCCTTGCCGAAGAATGACCGCGGGCAATATATCCCGCGAAAGTCAACGTCGGCCTCAGTGGTTATCGAGGGGCGGACAATGATAATCCGGCCCGGGCGTCCGCAGGCCCCCGGCGCGAGGACCTACGTAGCCCGTTTGGATTCGATTCCGGAGATTTTGCGCCCCGACGCTTCCTATCATTCGCCGGCCTGGGCGAGGTAGGCGGCGTGATATTCGTCGAGAATCCGGCGTATGGCGGCGCCGATTTTCAGGTAATCGTCGTCGTTCAGGTTAGCCAGCGAGGCGCGTACGCTCCATGCCGGGCCGTCGAAGCCGTCGCCGTTGAGAAGCACGATTGAGGTCTCCTTGGCCAGGCGGATAACGAAGTCGAGCGGCTCATAGGTCTTTTCGAGATATTTGGCGAAGTCGTCGCCATAGAACTTCTTGGCCCATACCATCATGTCGATTTCGCTGTAGTAGCCGGCGCGGTTCGGGTCGGGCTGGAGGGTGAAGCCGGTGGTGCTCCAGAGGTTTTCCAGGCGGTGGCGAATCATCTGAATCAGTTTCGGCTGGATGTCGTCGTGATGCAGATAGGCGAAGGCCGAGAAGAGGGCCATCTGAATCTGTTGGGGCGTCGAGAGGCCGGCGGTATGGTTGAGGGCCACGGCGCGGCTGTCGGCCACCAGACGGTCAATGAATTTCAGTTTTTCCGGTTCGAGCGAGAGCGACTCGTAGCGCTCGTTGAGTTTCTCCTT
>CAYUGU010000150.1:0-3070 GCA_964444345.1 uncultured Bacteroides sp. | reverse complement strand
TTTCAAGATTTTTTTCAAAACAAATTCTATCAGTCAAAAATTCATCGACAAGCGTATAAAAAGGCCCGATAAAAAGTTTCTTCTCCTGAATAAGTCGTCTGATAAGCGGCTCTTTTTCCGGTCGAATTTCCAAATAATCCAAAAGTGCCGCGACCTGTCCATCAAAATAGAAAGACGGGATTTTACCATGTTGAAGCATATCTAAAACACGGTCAAAAACCCTGACAAGCCTCATTCTAAAGACTTCAAACTCTCTATACCACTCCCTGTCCCAGTGAGTGTGCAAATACGCAATAACCTTTTTCTTCATACTCCAGTTTTACCACAAAAACTTAGAATCTAAAATATATAAAAGGATTATACGTTGAAGCTGCGATTGTTGCCGTTGAAAAAATCAAAAGCACTATCAACCAAAGATTAACAAAAGTCTTAGCGATTTTGTTCTCCTGCTGAAGCATTCTGCCGCAAAGCGGTGTACAACAAATAAATGCCGCAACAAAAATTATAATCTCAAAGTTATCCACGTAATACGGCATCGCATAAACAACATCGTGAACCTTCACAAGTCCAAACATATTCTTGATATATTCCCAAGCATATGCCATATTGTCAGCCCTGAACATTACCCAGCCAATGATGAAAACCAAAATCGTATAAATATGTTGCAAAACTTTTTGCCAAACGTGTTGTTTTTCCTCATGCCAGCCGGTAAGTTTTTCCAAGATTATGAAAAATCCGTTCCAAAGCCCCCAAACAACAAAATTCCACGCAGCCCCATGCCAGATACCCGTCAAAAGGAAAACAATTCCGAGGTTTCTGAGTGTTTTCAATTTTCCTGCACGGTTTCCGCCAAGAGTTATGTAAACATACTGTTTGAACCAAGTAGAAAGCGAAATGTGCCATCTGCGCCAAAATTCGGTAATTGATTTTGATATATACGGATAATTAAAGTTCTCGAGGAATTTGAACCCGAAAATCAAGCCCAAACCTATTGCCATATCTGAATAACCAGAGAAATCAAAGAATAACTGAAGCGAATACGCAACACCACCCAACCACGCCACAAGCGGTGAAAAAGTATCCGGAGCTTGCGCGAAAATCTTATCAGCAATCGCCCCCATTGTATTTGCAAGAAGCATTTTCTTTGACAAACCAACAATAAATCTTTTAGTCCCGAAAACAACTTTCTCAAAATTAACCTCACGGTTATCAATCTGATCCGCGACATCATGATACTTAACAATCGGCCCTGCAATCAACTGTGGGAAAAGACAAATATAAAGCGCAAGTTTATAAACATCTTGCTGAGCCTTGCATTCGCCCCTATAAACATCCACGACATAAGACAATGCCTGAAAAGTATAGAAAGAAATACCAATCGGCATAATAATATGCAAAAGATGAATATCTGAATGGAACAAGCCGTTAATATTTTCGATTAAGAAGTTAAAGTATTTAAAATAAATAAGGAATCCCAAGTTTGCACAAATCGTAATAATCAACGGGATCTTAGCGTTTCTGCCACATTCTTTAAACTTTTCGACGATTTTCGCGCCGAAGAAGTTAATAAGTATTGTAAGAAGCATAATCGCGAGGTACTTAGGTTCTCCCCACGCATAAAAAATTATACTTGCGATGAGCAAAATCGGATTATGCAGCTCTTTTTTTGAAATCAAATAAAGCGTACACACAATCGGCAAAAACATATATACAAATGTCATTGATGAAAATAGCATTACTTCACTCCATTAAACATTGTTTTTACGAATCTTACATATGGAGAATGAACAACCAACAAGACAATATCGGCATCAGACTCTGATATAATTTTTTCATATGAATTTATATGCAATGGGTATTTAGCATTTGGAGCTAAACGGTACTTATCAATTTCCTTAAAATTTGTATTCAAAAAATAACTGACATTTTCTTGAAAAGAATCACCCATTATCAACATTTTGTACTTACCGTTTACGTTATCGTGTATAAAATGCGGTGGTCTTCCAGTAATATTAATACGTGCCGGATACTTATAGTCGTAATATGCATACTGGGTTTCCAAGAATGTTTTATCTTTCATTTTTGAACGGAGATATTCCCAACCCTCATCATATAACCTATCAGCTTTCCAACGAACCAGATTTCTATCGGTTCTATTATAATTAGACAAAGGAGTTACTTTTAACAAAGGGAAATCTTTTTTAAGCGTTCTGATAATATCCTTATATAATAAATACGCACCTGTATCTGTCAGATGGTGATCTGTTTTATAAAACAAAATTTCACTATCTGTTTTACGGTTCTGCAAAAATGTATCCTGCGGAAAAATAATATTTACCTGGGAATTAGCTCTTATATAATTAACCAAACCTGTAGTCTTACCTTCAATAAAATTATCAGCTACACGTATCTTATCAAAATCTCGATATACAGATTCTCTAACTGGAGAAATCACAACATATAATTTCTTCCCGTTTTTATTACAAAACTTTTCAAAACGCTGTAAATTAGAAGTAATTAAGGCTTTTTCATTTTCAGAATAAACACCATACATACCAAAGCCAAAAATGAATTTATTTGATTTATACGCGTGCCAGCGTCCCAAATCAACATAATCCGACGCAATACCATATTTTACATCTTTGTATAAGGTTACTAAGAAATCTCTTAAATTAAACCTATCGTTAAACCAAGTATCATAATCCTTACCAAAATTATAATTTATTTCACCTTTTTGATTTACAAACGGCTTCCAAACGGCAAGGTTACGATTTTCAACATCTGATTTTTTTGCGTTTGATATATGGCTCATTGGAAGATACATTAACAACGCACAAACAGCAAGAAAAGCGATATCAATTCGCGAATAATTCTTTTCTATCTTAAATTCAGCCAAATACGATGTCAAACGATAAGAGAGTAAATATCCAAGAATAACAATGATTATAAACATCATTGCGTCAAATTTTATACTTGGTCGCACGCGTTTTGCTACGACCTGCTCAGCAACCCTTTCAAATTTCACGCGGTCAGCAGGCTCGGAACCCATAGATAGAACCTGCTCAGCAGT
>CAYUGU010000149.1:2245-3119 GCA_964444345.1 uncultured Bacteroides sp. | reverse complement strand
TTTTAAGGTGTTATTGTGTGTTACTGACATACCGCCTCTTGATATATCAACAACCGTTGTAATTGGTGAGTTAGCATCCACTTGAACTGGAGTTGCTGAGTCTGTTAAGTTTACACGTATTTGTTGACGTTTATCAATTGCGCTTAGACCGTGTTCCATTATTCTTTGTTTATACATACTAGATGGATCAACTGGAATTGGAAGTGGTCTTTCCGGATCATCCGGATAAAGCGGTTTATTCGGATCATCTATTTGTATCGGATCTGCTGGATTAGCAGGGATAATCGGTTCGTCCGGATTTGCCGGGTTATTCGGATCTATTGGTTCCACTGGCTCTGGATCATCCGGTTTAACAGGGATGTCAGGTCTTTCTGGATCAAATGGATCTGGAATGTCCGGTTTATTTGGATTTTCAATGTTCGGATCGTCAGGATTTGGAACATCTGGATTTGGATTATCCGGAGTTACCGGATCTGTTGGTCCCAGCGGATTGAATGGTTCCGTAGGAACATTCGGACTATTCGGATTTTCCGGTTCCAGCGGATCAATCGTATCATCCAAGAATGTTGGGATATATGCATTTCCTGCATTTTCAGGATCGATTGGTGTTACTGGGTTGTTAGGGTCTGTTATATCGGTTGGATCTAACGGACTTACCGGATTTGCCCACTCTGTTGGATTTGCGTCCTCTGGAGTTTCGGTTTCTGCAGAATCAATTGGTCTTGTTGGATCTACAGGGGTTGGATTTACAGGATTGATGCCATTTGGTCCGTTTGGTGATGTTGGATCTGATGGGTCAATCGGGTTAACCGGATTATTTGGATTTGTTGTATCTGTTGGATCCAATGGACTTACAGGGTTTGCCCAATCTGTT
>CAYUGU010000149.1:0-2145 GCA_964444345.1 uncultured Bacteroides sp. | reverse complement strand
TTGGATCTACAGGGTTTGGATTTACCGGATTAATGCCATTTGGTCCGTTTGGATTAATTGGATTTGATGGATCAATCGGATTTACCGGATTATATGGATTTGTTGTATCTGTTGGATCCAATGGACTTACAGGGTTTGCCCAATCTGTTGGATTTGCATCTTCAGGATTTACGGCATCTGCACCTTCAATCGGTTTCGTTGGATCTACAGGGTTTGGATTTACCGGATTAATGCCATTTGGTCCGTTTGGATTTACAGGATTTGATGGATTAAGCGGATTTACCGGATTATTTGGATTTGTTGTATCTGTTGGATCTACAGCGTATTCCGGATCAGCATTTTCTGAAGGATTTGCATCTTCAGGATCTTCAGTTTCAGCTTTTTTAGTCGGCTCTGTAGGATCTACAGGTTTATTATTTACCGGTTTAATTGCAGACGGGCCATTCGGGTTATCAGGATTTGCCGTAGCAATTGAAGTAGCCGGATTGTTTGGATTTGTTGGGTCTTCAGGATTTACTGCATTGTCCGGATTTGACGGTGTTGACGGATTTGGATCATAAGGATTTATCGGGTCAACAATTGTAACCGTACCTGTTGGATCTACCGGAGTAGGGTTTACCGGATTAACCTGAGTTGGTTTTTGCGGAGCTACTGGATCAACCGGATTGATTGGTCTATCTAAATCCGTTGGTTTTACCGGAGCGTCCGGATTTGTTGGATCCAATGGATTTGGATCATACGGGTTAATCGGGCCTACAGGACTAATCGGATTTGTAGGATCTACAGGGTTTGGATTTACAGGATTAATTGCACCTGGGCCGTTTGGATTAACCGGATTAAGCGGGTCTAACGGATCATTCGGATCAATCGGACTTACCGGATTATCAGGTTTATTAGGGTCAACCGGATTTACAGGATTAACCGGGTCAATCGGATTGACTGGATTTACAGGGTTAACAGGATCATCCGGATTATCAGGGTTGACCGGATTAATAGGGTCAACAGGATCGATCGGATCTACCGGATTATACGGATCATCTGGTTCATCTGGTCCTGGTGGATCCGGAGGAGTTGGTGGGTTCGGTTGATCCGGTTTATCCGGAACAGGGATAACTAAGTTATCATCATCTTTTTTAGCTGAGTTATCTGTACCATCATAAGTATCAAGCCAGCCTTGTTCTGAACCTGTTCCGTTTGGTTCTGCCATACCGGTATCTGAACCATAATAGTAATTACGTTCTACTTGGTTTCTGCCGATGCCTGTAACGTCATAAGGTCTTACTGCAATACCTCTGACAGAAATAGGTGTACTTGAGGACTTAGCGTTTGTAATTGTATTTGTTCCAGTATTAACAGTTACAGTTGAATGACCAGGCATTCTGTTTTTGCCCATATTGAAGTAGTAACCGTCAAGATAAGCGTTATCAGCTGTAACGATTATATCTTGGTCTTTATTTGGTCTGCCTTTGCCTTCGCCGTTAACCTGACCGCCTTTAATAACCAAAGTTGAATCAGCATCATTATTAGGGCTAGATACGGTACCAAGGTCTAAAACTTTTACTGTAATACCTTTTTCAGGAACTACGTTAGTTTTATTTCCATAGTAATCACCTTTTTCAGGATAGTAAGTTGGTGATTTACCAAGGTTTTCGATATACATATTCTTACCGCGGTTAACAAGATTGATATTGTTTTCAGCGGTTACGTCTTTGATGTATGTGTTACCTGAGAATTCAGCATCAACATCACCTGTTCTTGCGATAATAGCGCAAACGTTAGTATCATTTTTGGTTCCGTCAGCGTTATCAAGACCTTTTACGTTAACATTTTTAATTGCTAACATATCAACGCCTTGAACATCTGAACTTGGTTTGTAGTTGAATTTGTTAGAGTTCCAAGATGTAGTATTGAAAGCTGCATCTTTTTGAATAAATGTAAGTTTGTTAGTTTTCTTACCAATGTCACCGCTTGCTATAACAGAAATACCAGTACCGGTAATATTCGGTTTGGCTGTATCAAGTGCATTGTTCAAAACATCATAAGCAGTTTTGCCTTTTGTTGTTTTGTCGTCAGCAAGAAGGATTACACGGCCATCAGAGTTAATTTGGTTAACGTGCATATCTTTATCCAAACTTGCCATATTAA
>CAYUGU010000148.1:0-3197 GCA_964444345.1 uncultured Bacteroides sp. | reverse complement strand
TTGCAGGATGCGCCTCAAAAAATATGTCTCTGCAAACCGATAGTGAAAAACCTGAATATGGTGGCATATATCCACATTTGGCTTACTATAATGATGAAGGCGAGTGTGGCACTGGAGCTGTGGTGCCATGGCAAGGTAAACTATGGGTGGTGACATACGGCCCGCATCTACCGTTTGGGTCCAGTGACAAACTCTATGAGATTGATGATACCTTAGGTGTAACAGTCAGACCTGAAAGCATAGGAGGCACACCTGCCGACCGTATGATTCACACCGAAAGTGGCCAGCTTATCATCGGGCCCTACTTTATTGACAGTTTATGTAACGTCAGGGCTCTTTCTTATGCTGATGCGCAAGGTCGCTATACCGGCGTATGCCGTCACCTTACCGACCCGGCAAATAAGGTGTATATCGCCACCATGGAAGAAGGTTTTTACGAAGTGGACGTCAACACTCTACAGCATAAGATGCTTTACCCCGATGCCAACGCTGGCACGCACGATGATACGGGGGTTAATCCTGAAAACGAATTGCTGCCCGGTGCGCACGGTAAAGGGTTGTACAGCGGACAGGACGTCATGGTGTTCTCCAATAACGGCGAAGCTGTGCCCGAAGCCCTCGAAAAATTCAATATCCCCTCCGGTTGTCTGGCTGAATGGGATGGCAAGGACTGGAAGGTTGTTCGCCGTAATCAGTTTACCGAAGTTACAGGCCCGGGCGGTATCTATGGCAGTGATGTAAATGCCCCCATATATGCGTTGGGCTGGGATTACAAATCGATAATTCTGGCATTAAGGGATAGCGGAAACTGGTCTTTCTTCCGTCTCCCCAAGGCAAGCCATTCGTATGACGGAGCCCACGGATGGAATACCGAATGGCCTCGTATTCGCGAAGTCGGAACTAAAGACAATCCGATGAAACTCATGACTATGCACGGTATGTTCTGGTTGTTTCCACAGGGATTTGACGCGGCTCATACCTCAGGCATCAAGCCTTTGTCAGCCTATCTGAAAGTGATTGGCGACTTCACTCGCTGGAACGACCGTCTGGTATTTGGCTGTGACGACTCCGCTAAGAAAGAATTCCTAAACAAGCGTCGGATTAAAGGAAACATCGCCGGACCCGGGCAGAGCAATTCCAACCTTTGGTTCTTACAACCCGAAAGTATAGCTAATCTCGGTCCCACCACAGCAAGCGGCTCGGTGTGGCTCAATGAGGATGTCGCTGCACATCAACCCAGCGAACCGATGCTGTTCGGCGCCTGGCCGCGTCGCTGTGTCTGGCTCAAAAATGACAGTGACATACCTGTTACTATCACCATGGAAGTTAACGACGGCACAGGAAGCTGGAAAGATATGCGCCCGATACAGCTTGCTCCGCACAGCTCAAAATTCGAGCCCCTTACGAAAGATGACACAGGAGAATGGGTTCGACTGCGTTCTGACCGTGATGCGCGATTAAGCGCCGTATTCGCGTTCTCCGACATCGATAATCGGTCCACAACTCCTGACAAGATTTTTGATGGAATTACTGCGATTGACTCTAAGGCCACCTCAAATGCACTGCTCTATAGTCTTGGCAATGATATCCGCAAACTGGGAATAGCTGCTCAATTTGGGAATTCCAATCATTATTACGAACTCGATGGTGACATGAATCTTACGGGTGTCAACGATTCTGCTAACGCCGCTTTCATAAACAAAAATATGGCAGTTTCAATTGATGGCCTTGAAATTACTGATGGTTCAGTATTGATTATCGATGACAAAGGACGTCGCTGGAAACTACCCCTTGGCTCTGACGCCTACTCAGCGCCTACACAAAACAAGAAGTTGAGAATCTGCCGCGAGGTGTCGACTGAACGCGACCTGTTTAACTGTCATGGCACATTCTATGAACTGCCTGCTGAGAATGCCGATGGGTTCGCAAAGATACGCCCCATATCATCACACCAATTACAAGTTAATGATTATTGCTCGTATAGAGGCATGTTGGTATTGACCGGCGCAAACCCCCAAAGCGATAATAAACGTATCGTAACATCACAAGATGGACGACTGGCTCTTTGGTGCGGTTCAATCGATGATTTGTGGAAACTTGGAAGGCCGACAGGACATGGTGGCCCTTGGGTTGATGAGTCAGTCAATGCCGATGAATATTCCGACCCATATTTGATTGGATTCTACGAAGACAAGGTGCTGAATATATCTCACAAACTTTCGCGCCCCGTTACGTTTACCATCGAGGTAGATCCGACAGGTGAAGGCGATTGGATGTTGTATGAAAAATTCAATGTCAAGCCCGGCGATTCATTCTTCCATCACTTCCCCGATGCTTTTCAAGCCCGTTGGATTCGTTTCAAGACCGACCGGCCATGCGTAGCAACAACCTGGCTCGAATACAAGTAATATTTTGGCGATAGTGTGTGTGGATTATTCCAAATTAATCGCCTTATATAAAGATAAACAAAATGAAATTCTTAAACTCTTGATCATGAAAAAATTGTTTTTGTCGTTTGCTTTGGCAACCATATCTCTGTTGGGACTGAACGCGACTACTCCCGATGTCGATGCCGACATCAATGACTGGGGATATGTGGAAGACGGCATGATTTTCGCAAAAGTATTTGTAGAGAATGCCAATGGCGTCACCATCACTCTTCCCGATGACGAGACTCCCATCGAGGTAACCAATGGCATGAACGTTATAAAAGTACCGGTAAACCTGCATGCCATAGTTGTCAAAGCCGTGCAAGACTTTAAAATAGTCAATATTAAAGTAGGCGATAAGAATCTTGATGTCGCAGATGCACCCATAACAGTAGATTGTGCTCTTCCAGCAACAATCTATATAACGGCACAAGACCTCACCACTTTTATCGCACCAACTATTATTGAAAGCGAAAGAACGTCTCGTTATATAGATTTTAACGGCTGCGAAGTAACCCATCCACAACCTGGCCGTCCTTACATCTGTATTTACGGGAAAACAATTAGCAAAATCATTTATAAAGACTAACCTTGGGCCAACTATCCGTTAACCGCACTTACGACAAAGGCTATCCAGCCATCAAATCCCTAATTAACGCGGGATCTACATAGTAGTTCATCAATAAAACATTAAAATCAGCCATTTAGCACAAAACTAAGTGGCTGATTTTTTAGTAAAGGCCCTACATTTAGTACGAGTTTTTATGG
>CAYUGU010000147.1:0-3254 GCA_964444345.1 uncultured Bacteroides sp. | reverse complement strand
GATATAAAAGAACTATTAAATGCATTAGATTCAATTACTTCAGACAATGCACAAGGTGAATATTATTTAACAGATGTTATAAAAATAATGAATGATAAAGGTTTAAAAACAGGTGCAGTTATTGTTGAAGACAATACAGAAATTCTAGGTGTAAATGACAGAGCACAATTAGAGCTTTTAACTAGAGTTTTAAGAATGAGAATAAATGCTGAACATATGAGAAAAGGAGTTACAATTGAAGATGCCAGTTCAACATATATTCATGATAATGTAATAATTGGTGTAGATACTGTAATTCATCCAAACACTACTATAAAAAGTGGAGTTATAATAGGAAGCAATTGTGAAATTGGACCAAATGCATATGTAAGAGAAGGATGCCTTATTGGTAATGATGTAAAAATAGGAAATTGCGTAGAACTTAAGAAAGTAAAAATAGGAAATAGAACTAAAGTTCCTCATTTTATATATTTAGGTGATACTGAAATTGGTGAAGATTGCAATGTTGGCTGTGGTACAATAACATGCAATTATGATGGAAAAAGTAAAAATAAAACTACAATTGGAGATAGAGCATTTATTGGATCAAATGTTAATTTAGTTGCACCAGTAACTTTAGGAGACGATGTTTTAATAGCAGCAGGTTCTACAATTACTGATGATGTTCCATCAAATAATATGGGAATTGCTAGAGAAAGACAAACAAATAAACCTTATAAGAAAAAATAATTTATATACTAATGAAAGGATATAATAATGGGAAACAAGAAGAATAAAAAAGATATTGAAAAGATGCACCCCAAACGAGAGAAATTAACTTCTCAAGAAAAAAATAAAGGTTTAATTTCAGGAGTTGTTTCGTTTATACTTGCAATTATTGCAGAATTTATTTTTACAAATTTAGGAAATAATATTTCTATATCAAGAATAATTACATTATTCGGAATAATTACATTTATAGGAATTCATTTTGTTATTGGATTTAAAAAACTATATACAATAATAGTGGAAAATAGATTTAAAATTTCAGGAATAATGATAATTATTTCTACAATAATTGGATTTTTTCAAAGCCAAATTGAATTAAAAGATTGGCTTTTAAATACAGAAAGTATTTTGTCTTTATGGTGGAATATAAAATTTTATGGATTACTATTAGTAAGTTATGAATTATTTTATTTAATAACAGAAGGAAATAAAGGATATTCAATAGTTGGAACTATTGTAGTAGCATTTTCTGGGGCTGTTCAGTGGAATTTTACTAAAATAGATTCATTAATTTTAGGACAATTACTTGTAGTTCTTTTAGACAAGTTATTAAAAGAAGAAAAACTACTAAAAAAAGGAATATTTGCAAGTGGTATTTTAGCAAGTATAGTTGCATATTTCTTTACATTTGAAGGATATGCAATAACTTTTGGATATATATTTATAGCTTTAATTATTTGGATTTTTATAAAAAATAAAGAATTTCTAAAAAGTAAAAAAACATTATTTATTGCATTTTTTACATTAATAATATCATTAATTTGTGCAATAGCCTCAAAATCAATTACACAAATACATTATAATGATGTAATTGAAAATGAAGTAAAAGGTATACAATATTTATTTACATATTTATACAATGTAATTTTACCATTTAAG
This sequence comes from uncultured Bacteroides sp., assembly GCA_964444345.1. Taxonomy (GTDB): domain Bacteria; phylum Bacteroidota; class Bacteroidia; order Bacteroidales; family Muribaculaceae; genus UBA3263. The sequence continues at coordinate 1,607 of CAYUGU010000147.1, read as the reverse complement.
GATTTAACAATAAATAGTTTATATGGCAGTTTTATATCAATATTCCCACTACCAATGTTATTTGCATTGTATTATATGTACAAAAATGATGATCATGTAGAGTTTTTATTACCTATTACAATTGTTTCTATTATAGAAACTGTATTTTGTATGTCTGGTTTTCCAGAAATAATTAATAAAATAAGTTTATTTTCAAATGTTTCACTTTCAAGATGTATAGCAGCTGTAAATTTAGCTAATGTATATATTTTATTTTATACATTAAAACATATAGATAAAAAGATGTTTTCAATTACATCAGCAATAAGAATAGCAGTTGTTATAATGATTGTAGTAGGATTTATAAGTTATCCAGCAAAAATTGCAACAAGAATGTATTTAAATTTATTCATGATTGAAATATGTTTATTTTCATTTTTATATCCAATATTTCATGATAAAAATTATAAGAATGTATTATTATTTTTCTTATGTTTAATTACCTTGATAGGCGGAGTTACAGTTAATCCAATAGTTATTTTATAACCATGTAGTTACTGTATGTGAATATTTTGTGTAAAAATGTGAAAACCTTGTGAAAATCTTTGACAACAAGGTTTTCTATGCTATAATAAGAATGTCTAAAAAATAAGGAATATTCTGGGAATGTTCGAACGTAGCAAGCTACAGTCTCAGTATGTGTAAGCAAAATGTAAATTTATAGAGTAGAGGAAGGAAGAAAATGAAAAAAGTTTTATTAATCGGAGCAGATGGAATGCTTGGAGGAGAATTAAGAGAAAGATTAGAAAAAAAATATGAAGTTACAGGAACAACATTACAAACATTAGATATTACAGATAGAGAAGCTGTACTTGCAAAAGCAAAAGAAGTAAAACCATATTACATTATAAACTGTGCAGCATATACAAATGTTGATGGATGTGAAGTGAATTATGATTTAGCAAATAGTGTAAATGGTTTAGCAGTAGCAAATATTGCAGAAGCTGCAAAAGCAAATGACGCAACATTTATTCATATTAGTACAGATTATGTATTTGATGGAAAATTAGATATAGAAAAAATTTATACAGAAGATATGACTCCAGGACCAATAAGTGCTTATGGAAAAACAAAACTTGTTGGAGAACAAAATGCAGCAAAAGCTGAAAAATATTATATTTTAAGAACAGCTTGGCTATATGGATTAGGTGGAAAAAACTTTGTAAAAACAATGTTAAAACTTTCTGAAACACATGATTCATTAAATGTTGTATGTGACCAACATGGAAGTCCAACTTCTACAACAACATTATGTGAAATTATAGAAGGAATAATGGAAAAAGAACCAGATTATGGTGTATATCATTCAACAAATGAAGGATTTACAACATGGTATGATTTCACAAGAAAAATATTTGGATTAGCAAATAGAAAAACAGTAGTAAATCCAGTTACTTCTGAAGAATATAAAGTATTAAATCCAGCATCTACAGATAGACCAAAAAATAGTATGTTATCAAAAGAAAAATTAAAAGGTGTAGGAATTGTACCATCTAATTGGGAAGATGCATTAGCAAATTATTTAAAAGAAGAATTAAAATAAGAGAAATTAAATAGGAGGGTTAAAA
>CAYUGU010000146.1:0-3266 GCA_964444345.1 uncultured Bacteroides sp. | reverse complement strand
AAGCCTCCGGATGCTCAACGAGCAGCCTATGGCCGAGCGAATTGCCCGTATCGAGGGACGGCTTCGGGAATTGCTTGCGCCCGCTGAAGGTCTGCCCGGGGTGGCCGACGTACGTGTGCTTGGCGCTATCGGCGTGATTGAGATGAAGGAGCCGGTAAATGTCGGCGAGTTCCAGAAGGAGTGTGTCAAACGCGGAATCTGGGTGCGCCCCTTCGGCCGGAATGTCTACGTGATGCCCCCGTATGTAATTACCGACGAGGAGTTGCAACGGCTTGTGGAGCAGACAATTGAAATTATCAAATGAGAGGATATTCCGACGTTCTCCAACGCCTCCGCGAGGAAAAGAATTTCAGGCAATTGCCCGCTGATAACCCCGCCGGCGAAGTGATTGACCTCAGCAGCAACGATTATCTCGCTATTGCCGTCGACCGCGATTTACGTCGCGAATTTATGGAGACGGAGGGCGCCGCTTTGTCGCTGAGCGCCTCCGCCTCGCGACTTCTGGCGGCCGATCAGCGCGAGTTCCGTCGTTTTGAGTCTCTTCTCGATAGTTATTATGGCGGTAGGGCGCTCCTCTTCAATTCCGGCTATCACGCCAACTCCGGAGCCGTTGCGGCCCTTGCTCGTAAAAACACCCTTATTGTTGCCGACAAGTTGGTCCATGCCTCGATTATTGACGGCATTATGCTTAGCAAAGCGCCCTTTGAGCGCTTCCGCCATAACGATGTGGCGCATCTGGAGCGGATTCTTGCAAAGCGTGCCCCGGAGTTCGAAAATGTTTTGATTATTGTCGAGTCGGTCTATTCTATGGACGGCGATTCAGCCCCGCTTGCCGAAATTGTAAAGGTCAAAGAGCGCTTCCCCGGCGCGATGCTCTATGTCGACGAGGCCCATGCTTTGGGCGTTTGCGGTGCCGACGGACTCGGTTTGGCCGCGGGTCTTTCGGGAGTAGATTTTCTTGTCGGTACGCTTGGAAAGGCCATAGGTTCAGTTGGCGCGTTTATCGTCTGTCGGTCGCCCGAAATGTACGATTATTTTGTCAATACCGCCCGTTCGCTGATTTTCTCTACGGCCCTCCCGCCCTTGAATGTTGCCTGGAGTAGGTTTGTGATGGAGCGCGTTCCCTCAATGGGCGAACGCCGCGCTCGGCTTGCCCGGCTTTCGTCGCTTCTTGCCGAGGCTGTCGGGGGAGGGGAGGCGTCACATATCCGCCCGCTGATTACCGGGTCGAGCGAGTCGGCATTGGCTTTGTCGGCCCGATTGCTTGAAAACGGATTCAAGGTGTTGCCCATCAGGACTCCGACCGTTCCGCCCGGGACGGAGCGCCTGCGTTTTTCGTTGAGCGCCGACCTGAATCCGGAAGATATTGTTAAACTTGGCGAAGTTTTTCGTAGTTTATGAAATTGGAGTTTATACATAAATCGGCTGATAATAGTCGACTTCTTCTCGTTTTCAACGGTTGGAGCGTTCCGACTCCCTCGCCCGATGAAGTCGCTCCGCTGAGAGGCTATGATATCGCCGTAGTGTCTGACTATCTGAACTTTAATCTGCCCGAGCCGGAAGGCTACAAGGAGGTTGCGGTCCTGGCATGGTCGCTCGGCGTTCATGCCGCCGAGATTGCGCTTCAACACTCTCAACTGCCGCTGACCCTGACTGTTGCGGTCAACGGTACGCCTTTTCCGGTTGATGACCAAAAGGGTATCCCCGAGGCTGTTTTCCGTCTGACTGCCGAGCGGCTCACCGAACAGTCGCTCACGAAGTTCCGTCGCCGTATGGGGGCTTCCTCGATGGCTCGCGGAGAGCGTCCTCTCGAAGATTTGCGGCGCGAACTTCTTGAGTTTCCCGCCGAGCCGGTTCCTTTCCGTTGGGATTACGCCGTAATTTCAGCCGACGACAAGATTTTTCCGCCTGAAAATCAGCGTCGGGCGTGGCGCGGTCGCGCTGAAATAATCGAGATAGAAGGAGAGCATACCCCTGATTTTAAGCAGATTATCGCCCGCTTGCTTATCGACAAAGAATGCGTCGGCCGGCGCTTTGCGCGCGGATTGAATACTTACGATTCTGAGGCCTCGGTTCAGGGCCGAATTGCCAGTCATCTGCTCGACCTTTGGTTGAAACATCGCCCTAAGCAGTCCGGTGGCCGCGTGCTTGAAATCGGAGTTGGCTCCGGGCTTTTCACTTCGTTATATTCCTCACGGATTCACCCTGACGAACTGATTTTGTGGGATATAGCCCCGTCGAAACCGGAGGTAATTGCTGCCGACGGCGAGGTTGCAATCCGTTGTGTCGAGCCGCAAAGCCTGCGCGCTCTGGTTTCTGCCTCAACGATGCAATGGTTCAACTCGCCTGCCGCATTTTTGCGGAGCGCTTCCGACGCTCTTGAGCCCGGAGGCCTGGCTGTACTCTCAACTTTCGGGCCGGCTACATTCGGCGAACTGACCCGCTGCGGCGTCACTCCGCTTCCTTACCTGAGCGAAGACTCTTTGCGCCGTATTGTCCCGGCAGAGTTGGAGATTCTCGAACTTCATTCCGGCTTGATTTCCAAGGTTTTTTACAATCCTTTCGACGCTTTGCGCCATTGCAAGTTAACCGGTGTGAATGCCCGCCCGTCCTCCGTCGGAGTTCGTGAAATCGAGCGGCGTTGGGAGCGACTGCCCGACGGGCGGGTCTCTCTTACCTTTCAACCTATTTATTTGATTTTAAAGAAGAAAGCATAAAAAATGGTTATTTTTGTCAGCGGAATCCATACCGACGCCGGAAAAAGTTATGCAACCGGTTGGCTCGCCAACAAACTTGCTGCAGAAGGTCAGCGCGTAATCACTCAAAAATTCATTCAGACCGGCAATGTAGGCCGCTCCGAAGATATCGACGTACATCGTCGATTGATGAAATGCGGCGACCTCCCCGAGGATATTGAGGGACTGACCGCGCCTCAGATTTTTTCCTACCCCTGTTCGCCGCAGTTGGCCGCAGAAATTGACGGTCGCGAAATTGATTTCGAGGCAATTGACCGCGCTATGGAAACCCTCAACAGTCGCTACGACACGGTGCTCCTCGAAGGCGCCGGAGGCTTGATGGTGCCGCTGACCGACGATTTCTGGACCATTGACTATATAGCCTCGCGTGGCCTCCCCGTCTCGCTCGTGACCAACGGCACACTCGGTTCCATTAACCATACGCTACTTTCACTCGAAGCCATAGAGCGCCGCGCAATCCCCCTCCACTCAGTTATCTACAATCAACACTTCGACAGCAAAGACCCCCGC
>CAYUGU010000145.1:0-3306 GCA_964444345.1 uncultured Bacteroides sp. | reverse complement strand
ATATCTCGATGATAGTGTCCCAACTGTCCTGAATAATGCCATTCTTTACCCCAGCTGAAGACAAGCCAGATGCCAATAACATCGCTCTTCTCATCATAAGGATCGTTCTCCTTTAGAAAACAATCCTTTATAGATGAGGTTGTTATCTACGTTCTGGGGGGGGGTGTTATTGTCTTAATTAGATTAAATTTCATTTATTTGCTCCTTTGAAAATAAAAAAAAACGAACCTGTTAAGTTCGTTGAGTTGTGTATTTGTTATAGGCAGAAACCGAGGGCATAACCAATATCATCCGTAGCAACAAATCCACCTCCAGCATTCGCTATGTCGGAACGATAGATTAATTTTCTTGATAAATTCCCCTTTTCAAGAGTCTGCATCCAAACATAGAAGTATGCCCCTACAGAACCACGGTAATCAACATACCAAGGTGCCTCTCTTGTTATAATAACTGTTTCTCTATTAGCCCCTACAGCAGCTGGTAATCCTCCTTCATTTATAAAATCACAGTATTCTGAATATAAACACCAATTATAACATGGAGGGTCTTTTGGAGAATTATAGCCATATGAACGATTACGATGGGAACCACCAGTAGTATCATCGGCAACTGGTAGACCGCTTAAACTAAAGTTTAGTCTGAATTCCCCTTCGCTAGGTGCCCAAGCTTTAACGAGTTTATATCCCAGATACTCAGGAAAGGTTCCAAAAAGAAAGGGTTTATAAACAGACTTAATACGGCTTCTAATGACTTGTGGAATAGATGGATATATGGTGTTTTCATAATATTCTTCCATAGTGCTATACTGTGGCGTTTGTAATGGACACCATCCTGCATTTTTAAATTTATCACTTGGAGAAGTGTAAGAGGATCCTTTTTCATATTGAACAGGTTTCACAAGATCCGCTGATAAAAATGCGGTAGTGAAACTACTTTCTGGACTTGCGTCTTTATTGAATCCAACGATGCACATTCTTTGGACTCCACCTGTGCCTAAGTCTAGTTCTTTATAATCACCGATTGAATAGTATTCACTCGCCTTCCCTGACTCACAAATATCAGCAATGGTGTCCCAATCATCTTGGATTTTTCTATTTACCACACCTGCTGAGGATAAGCCATCTCCCATTATTGAAGCTCTTCGTATAGCCGTCATACGATCTCCCATCCTTGCTCATACTCTTCAGGACTATAAGCCGTATCACTCAGACATTTATAAATCATCCCGTTTGTATAGGTCATATACTCACCAGCTTTGTACATATCGTGGGCACCAGTAGGAGCTGACCAAGGATAAGCGGTGTCTTTAGAGATCCCATGGTAAGGAGTCCATAGAGTAGCTGTTTCAATCGTCCAATCCGTTTGTACTGAAGCATCGTATTCGAGAATGCATTTAAAAGGCTGTTCTGTTTCAGGATGTCGTCTTACATCTCCAACATGGTAAGTCCCTTCCTGTCTGTAGTAGGGGAATCCGATGGCTACTTTGACAATCTCTTCGTTAGTCACACCTTCAGTCGTTCTGACTTTCTCAGCGTGGTCCTCGATCATACTTCTTAGGACTGTAGCAAGCTCTCGATTCAGAAATGGATTCATACTACACTACACATCCTTTCCTAAGAGGATTGCCGTAAAGACATCCTCTTCGCTCATTACAGGTTCCTGATAAACAGGCTCAATTGGTTTTGGACTCTCTTTTAGTTCCCATTTCTTGTAGATGTTTTCATCATCCTCTTCGTAGTAACTGTCATAAAAAAAGCCATCTGGAGCATCAGACGGCTTAGGTTCATCAATAACGTATTTATATCCGAGTAACTCAACCAACGTTTCGTCCATCGGATCGGTGATAGTTGAGCCATCCACAAGTGGGATGACTTTCTCGGTTGGGGTTCGTAGGCGCTGACCTACAAGTTTTGCGATCATCTGATCATCCTTTCTAATACCCTTTACCTACCAAGTATTTATTTCCATTGATCTGCATGATACAGATCTCATTGAGCGCGCTTTTTGTCACAGAGAAATTTCCCACATTCACTCCACTAGGATGCGTGATCTGTACAGCAGTCGAACCACAAGTAAAGGCAAAGTGCCAGATCGAACCATTTACTCCACCTGATAGTGTGTAGGAAAAAGCACTCGTCTTTGATCCTAAGTAGTAAAAATGGCCAGGCAAAAGATTCGTGGTTGTAGTCTGCGAGATATAAGGCATCGTAGCCGCTTGCCAATCAGCCATGGAAAATAGTGTTGGATAGCTATTTGTAGCCTTGGTGATGCGTCCTTTGGAATCAACTGTAGTAGATACACTGGTAAAAGCCATACCTGGAACGAAAGTATAAGTTCCGTTGGTGACTGTGAAATAAGTGTCGATATTTAAAGAGGTAATCGCTTCAAAGTTCGAGTTCGTGTTTCCTAAAGTAAAATTACCAATCGCTGCATAGTCCCCATCATAAAAGTTGGAGCTGTCTTCTGAGTGAGTGAAAACGATGGTATCTCCTGAAGCAAGAGTAACCTCTACATGGCCTCCATAAGGAGAAGCAACATTCTTAGTATTAAGAATCTCAGTATCGTTTTGAGTGACTTTTAAAAAGTCGTAAGCTTCTTCTCCACCACCGATGTAGTCAAAGCGCATGAGACCAGCCTTCTTGGCTACAAGTGTCCAAGTGGCTGTAGTCGATTTGATCCCACGGTTGTTAGGAATCCAGCAGTATCCACTAACAAAAGGTCCATAGGTTCCAGCTTTAACTCCACTAGTTCCTAGTCCTAAAGTCAGAGTAGATCCGCTTTGAGTGGCTGTAACTTCGGTTCCACCGTTAATGGTTAAGGTGTTGACCCCGTTGATTGTAGCGTTGGTACCGTTGGTGCCATTTGTTCCAGCTGGTCCCTTGATGTTTACATTACTTGGATTGGTAAGCCCTCCATCGTTAGTCCACGAGATCACACCAGCTGAAGAGACAGAAGGAGTGAACGTTGTACCTTTAGGACCAGTGTCACCATTGTTGCCTTTATCTCCTTTGGCTCCGTCATTGATCGTGGCGGTTGTGGTTCCAGTTTTATTGGTGATGGTCAGAGTGGTTACGGTACCAGATTTGCTAGCTGAAACAGTTGGAGTAAAGCCGTCGCTACCAGCATTACCCTTAGCTCCATCGTTAATCGTTGCGGTGCTAGTTCCCGATTTGTTTGTAATGGTTAAAGTTGTGACCGATCCTGACTTGGATGAAGTAATGGTTGGAGTAAATCCATCAGCACCTGGATCCCCTTTTTCACCTTGTAAACCTCGATCTCCTTTTGCTCCATCATTAATCGTGGTGG
>CAYUGU010000144.1:0-3376 GCA_964444345.1 uncultured Bacteroides sp. | reverse complement strand
CATGGATAGAGAAGTTTTTGATAACAATGCGTACGTCATCACGGTTTGCCAATACACGATCCAATTCACCATGTACACGACGGCAATATGGGCAAGAGAAGTCTGTCCAGATAAAGATGGTCTTTTTCGCATCAACGTTACCCAATACTGGGGCATCTGCCATCATTTTGTCGCTGTTAGAACGTACGAATTTTTTAATTTCTTTGTTTTTTACTGCATTCTGCTGTTCCTGCATGTTTGTAATCATTTCTTGCAAAATGCCTGGATTTACATCCACCATATAAATTGGCATATACAGACGGCATACGCTACCTGCAATCAGCAATACAGAAATCAATTTAATTGCTTTTTTACCTAAGATGATACCTGTTGATGGTTTTTTGCTGTCTGTTCTCAGCATCATGCCGCCGAACATGAACAAAACAATACCAACAATCAGAACCAAGATTGTCCAAGTCATAGTTTTCTCCTTTCTGTTGAACATGGATACCATAGCACACAAATTCAAAAAAGCGCAAGGAATAAATATTATTAAATTGTGTTTTTTATTATACGACGCGACAAGGGCAGGTTACATCCCTGTTGCACACACACAGAATCAATAAAACGCAGTGTTACATTCAGATTCAATGGCAATTTATATAATTTACTGATGTATGGTGCGGCGCAGGCATCGCATACTGCACGCCCCGTGCGCGGTGACAGATAATTCAGATTTTGTGTCCCGCCACATGATGCGCAGTGCGATGTATCCAATGCATAACCCAATTCACGCAGTAAATTGATTTCCCACGTCAAATATGCATCGCGTGGATTATTGGTCGCCATTTGTGTTAATAAATCAATTGTTTCATTATATAATGCGTTATACTGTTCGCGTTCTGGTAATAATGTATCTAATAAATCCAATGCTGCATTCATAAATGACAGGCGCCCTGCATCCAGCATTAGTGGTGCTGCCAGATTTTTTTCTGCATCCCAATGAAACGTCCCCAGTTGTGAATCCAGGCGTGCATTCCATGTCACCGCGCCAATTTGTCCGACCAGTGGTTTATTTTTTTTGGCAACAGCAGCGCCACGCATCATACCGCACATTATCCCATAATCGTATGTAAATATATGTGCAATCAAATCGCGTTCGCCAAATGGGCGCAATGAAATTAAAATGCCTGTACTGTCCAATTTCATAGCACGAATTATAGCATGCAGGATACGAGATGCGCAAATTTTTTATCTTGAAAAATAAAGGTGATAAAGGTATCATAATATGTGTCAACGAGTGTTTCGTTGATGGGGTGTAACGACCCGACTCAAGCAGCGGAATATAATGCCGTGGCGCGTATGCGCTGTTTTTTATATTGCGGTGAAAAATCTCCTGACTATTGGTCAGGAGGGTTGTGAATATATTGAATAAGCACACAATTCTTGAGATTGTCGTTAACCTCCTGACCACTTATGAATAGGTGGTTTTTTTTCATGGGGGAAAAATGAAACGTTTTATATTGGTGGTGTGTGTACTGTTTTCATCTGTGGCATCCTATGCGGCGACATGTGATGTGGGACAGTTTGTGGATGCAGGATTCTGTTATTCTTGTCCGGTGAATGCCACATGCGTCGATGGTGAAACATTTACTTGTAATGATGGATTTTATCGCGATGGCACGATATGCAGCGCATGTCCAGTACAGAATTCAACCTGTACTGATCCAGAAAATTTTTTATGTAATGCGGGAACTTATATGCAAGATGGTGTATGTGCCGCGTGTCCACCAAATGCAACATGCCCAGGTCAGCATGAAATGTTTCGTTGTAATGATGGATATTATCGTAACACAAAAACAAATAATAAATGTGAATTGTGTGGGGATACCACTATTTGTGAAAATGGTGAACGTATCAAATGTGGACCAGGATATTACTTTTATGCTCCGTATGGTAAATGTATTTCTTGTGAGGCAGGTTATTACTGTCCAGATGGTGAAAAAGCAGGCTGCCGACAGGGCTTTTTTAATCAAGGTGGTGCCTGTATCGCCTGTGAACAAAATTTTTATTGCCCGTCTTTAGAGGCAACATCTAACAATTATACACAATATTGTGCAGCGGGCTATTATCACAGTATGGGAACATGTATTGCATGCGACAGTGATATCCAATGTCCTGGTGGAAAACCTGAAACGATGACATGCTCAGATGGGCTTTATTTACATGATGATGGGCGGTGTCTGGCGTGGCCTGATGAACCGGGTGCGGCACCTGATTGCAATCCAGAATATTATGATGATGGGGGAAAATGTATGCCGTGTCCTGATGGTTCGGTTTGTTCATCTGAAACGGATTTTACATGTTTGGCGGGACATTATAAAGATAATGACGCATGTAAGGTATGCCCAGTACATGGAACTTGTAATAGCGCAGATGGAATAATGTGTGAACCTGGATATTATTTAAAGAATAATAAATGTACAAGATGTCCGAATACAAATTTTTGCCAAAATAATCAATTGTTGGATTGTCCGCAGTATCAGGTTGGAATGTACGAGCCAGCATTGGCAGATGGTGAATATTTGTATTCTGCATCGTATATTGCCCAGCCATATCCTGCCAATAATGTATCGCAGTGTATGTTATATTATGGGCGTATAAATTCACCATTAGGGCAATATGTAAGATATGGTGCCAAGTGGAATGCTGACATATCGAAATATGTAGGCGGGGCAATATGCTGGACGGAAACTGTCACAGGGTATTATCTGTCAAGGTTTAAAAGTTGTGATGGGGTTCAGGGATTTGCAGATAATATCCCATGTACAAATGGACCAGAAAATTCACATTATACAGGCGCTGGTACAAGCAATGGAAATGATTGTCCATGGGTTTGTGATGATGGTTTTTATCGTGATGGTAATAGTTGTTTTATATGCCCAGAAGGAGAAATTTGTTTAAACGGACATGTAATTTGTCCGCCAGGGATGTATGCTGATAGAAATAAGTGTGTGCAATGTCCGGAATTTTATCGTGATAATCCAAATCCTGGTGCAGAAAATATTTATCAATGTCAAATAAAATGCGATGGTGGTACATACTTGGCGGCGTCAAATGCAACAGAATGTACAAATGTTGGTACGGGATACTGGACAGCAAAAAATTATACAAATTATGGTGTTGTTGGTGACCGCAATAAATGTCCTGATAATATGACAACAGTTGGATATGGTCGTGGCGCTGACAGTGTGGATGATTGCGGTCATGTGCTGCGTATTGGTAATTATACGCTGTATCTGCGCAGCGCGAAATTAACATCACCGTCATTGGTGGTGCAATATGGAAATAGTCTGTTTTATGGGGCTATGACGACAGAAAAACGTGGGCGCCTGCG
>CAYUGU010000143.1:0-3378 GCA_964444345.1 uncultured Bacteroides sp. | reverse complement strand
CCTGCTGACCCTTGTGGGCATGACATATGGCTGTACCGGTATCCTGACAGAAAGGCAACTGACCTTTAGCAGCGATTTCTGCATTGCGGAGCATTGTCAGGGCTACGAACTTATCGTTCTCGCTTGCCTCGGGGTCGTGGAGAATCTTTGCTACCATCTCGTTGTGTTCGCGGCGCAGCATAAAGGCGTTGTCGTGCGTTGCCTGACGGGTCAGAACGGTCAGAGCCTCGGGGTCTACAACCAGCATTTCGTGGCCGTTCCAGTTCTCAACTTTCACGTAATCAGAGGTCAGGAGATAATACTCCGTCTTGTCGGGGCCGAGCGGAAACATCGGCTGATATTTGAAGGGTTTGCTCATAATAATTGAATTTGTGAGATATTTTCCGCAAAGATAAGAAAAATTTCCCGAATAATCAATACTATTCCCTTCGACTTTTAGCCTTTCTTTTATTTCTTCGGCGTGAATTTGCCCGAGAGTTCAACGAGAGCGGCGTCGTTGGCCGAATAGATTATCATTTTCGAGTAGGAGTCCTTGCCTTTGGGTTCGAGCCATATGGTCGCCTTGTCGTTGCCGTCTACGGCTTCGATCATCAGTTCGCATTTCTTTCCTGCCTCGTTTACGGCTTTTTCAAAGGCCATTTTCTTCGCCTTGCCACACGATTCCATTTCGAGAACCTTTACGCCCGTAATCTTCATATCCATAGGCATATCGTCAACTTCCGAGGGGACAAACGACCCTCCGCCGAGGCTTATCAGTATGCGGGGCACTTTTACATATTCAGCGTTTGGAGTGTCTTTAAAAGTGTTGAAGACCGAGTCGAATTCTTTCGCTGAGAGCGTAGCCGAGCCTAACAGAAGGCCCAAGGCAATGATTAAGTGTTTCATAACTTTACATGTTTTAATTTAATAATGTCTTCAGGGGTGAGCGAGCCGGTAATGATTATTACGCTTGTTTCGGAAACAAGTTTATCATCCGCTTTTATGACGTATTCGTTCTTGTTCTTTCCTGTGTTCTTGTAGAGAATGCTCATTTGTTCGTCGTTGTTTTTTGTGTCGACCATTATTTCATAGCCTTTTGTGGTAGAAAATTCTCCGGCGAGTGCTCTAAGTTGCTTGCCGGCATTTTTCTTTTCAGTGTTGACAACGATAATTGCGTCAATCTTGTCTACCAGCGGGTTGAGGTCCATTCCGTTGATTTTCAGTTCCTTTCCCTTTATCATCTTGAGCATTGCTTTGCCGATATAGACGGTTTCGAAGTCTTTGTTAGCCTTACATGCCTCATAGAAGGAGACTTGGGCGGAGGCGCCCACCGTAGAAACTAAGGCGATAATTATGGTTAAAATCAAGTGTTTCATAAGTCTTGGAGTTTTAAAATTTCTGAGTATCCTTTGTCCATCCCGTCAGAGAGGGTCATCAGGGCCATTATTGTATGTTCGCGGGCTTGGTCGACGCTCAAGGGTTCCTCCTTGGGCTCTGACCGGAACAGGCTGCCCCCTGCAATGAGGATTATCGCAATCGAGGCGGCGATTGAGAGGTTGCGCCATAGCGGCAAGCGTTTAACTTTCACGGCCTTGCGGGCCATTTCGGCAAAGTCGGGCATCTCCGGGCTCAGACTCTCGAGGGTGCGCAGGTCGGCAGCATATTTCGGGTCGTTGCTCTCCCGAAGCAGACTGAGGAGTTCCTTTTCCACGCTCGGCGTGGTTTTGCCCGCATAGAATTTATTGAGCAGTTTGTCTATCATAGTTCAAAATATTTTTTGATGGCGGCTCGGGCGCGGCTCAAAATCACCCGCACATTTCCGGCACTTAAGTTTAGTTGATTCTGTATATCTTTAATTTCCAACCCTTCGAGGTGGCGAAGAGTCATGACTTCGCGCTGCTGGTCCGGCAACCGGTCTATTATCTTTAAGGCGTAGGCCAGCCGGTCCTGTTCGTCGACTACGTCCGGCGCAACCGCTATCTCCGCAACTGCTTCAAGCGATGCCTCCGGTCGGCGTTGACGAACAAGGTCAATGGCGCAGCGTTGGGCAACCTTCGTCGCATAGGCCTCGGGCGAGTCGGTTGAGGCGAGTGAGGCCCGATGCTCCCAGAGGCGAACCATTGCCTCCTGGACCGCATCCTTGGCGTCCTCGTCGCGTCCCGTAACCCTCAGGGCAGCGAGCATCATACGCCGACCGCTGCGGACCATCAGTTCTTGAAATTCTTTTGCGTTCATACCCTATAGACGGACCTTTCAGGTAATTTGTTACACTCCTATGCAAAAAAAGTCCTTAAAGCCCCTGAGGACCCTAAAGACTTTAATGACCTTTACAAGTATTCGCTCAATAATTGAAAGTACCGTGGGGGCCTTCAATTGTGAGCGATGCGGGCTCGCCCGGGTTGGCTTCCACGCGGCCAATAATCTGAGCGGGGATGCCGAACTGTGCCGCCGTCTCGATAACCGTCTGTGCATCAGCCGGGTCAACGTAGATTTCCATACGGGTCCCGAGGTTGAATACCTTATACATTTCGGCCCAGTCGGTGCCCGATTCGCGCTGAATGAGGGTGAACAGCGGCGGAATAGGCAGCAGATTGTCTTTCACAACCCGCAGACCCGGGGCGAGGAAATGCAGAATCTTTGTTTGCGCGCCTCCCGAGCAGTGAATCATTCCGCAAATGCGCGAACGCATCTTGTCGAGCAGCGCCTTCACGAGCGGAGCATACGTGCGGGTAGGGGAGAGTACCAACTTGCCGGCATCAACGCCTTCAACCTCTGTTGCGTCGGTCAGTTTAACCGAGCCGGAGTAGACGAGTTCGGCGGGAGTGGCGGCGTCGAAACTTTCCGGATATTTTTCAGCCAGATATTTGGCAAAAACGTCGTGGCGCGCCGAGGTCAAGCCGTTAGAACCCATGCCTCCGTTATATTCCTGCTCGTAAGTGGCCTGACCGTAGGATGCGAGGCCTACAATTACGTTGCCTGCCTTAATGTTTGCATTGTCGATAACCTGGTCGCGGCGCATACGGCAGGTAACCGTCGAGTCCACGATAATGGTGCGCACAAGGTCGCCCACATCGGCCGTTTCGCCGCCGGTCGAGTGGATGTCGATTCCGTGGGCGCGCAGGTCGGCGAGAAGTTCTTCCGTGCCGTTGATAATTGCGGCAATCACTTCGCCCGGAATCAGATGCTTGTTGCGTCCGATGGTCGAACTCACAAGGATTCCGGAGGTTGCTCCTACGCAGAGCAGGTCGTCGATGTTCATAACCAGAGCGTCTTGCGCTATGCCTTTCCAGACCGAAAGGTCGCCGGTTTCGCGCCAATAAACGTAGGCAAGGCTAGACTTAGTTCCGGCGCCGTCGGCGTGCATAATGTTGCAGTAGTCGGGGTCGCCGCCGAGAATAT
>CAYUGU010000142.1:0-3381 GCA_964444345.1 uncultured Bacteroides sp. | reverse complement strand
ATAGCGGCCATCGATAGGCGAAATGGCCGTAAGTTCAGTCAACTCCATAAATAAATAGTTTGTAGTTAGTTTTCTAACGGCAAAGTTACGGAATTTTCGCGAATCGGCCAACAGGAAATGAGATGAGGGTGCGTCAAAACGGTAATTTTGACACACCCTCACAGGTTCGGGCGGGGATTACTTGCGTGCCTTAAGTTTCTCGAGTTGGGGCTCAAGGGCGGCGATTCCGAGGTCAACGGCTTCCTCGAAGGTGTCGGCGGTCTTGCTTACGACTACGTCGGCAGCCTGCGGGTACTTGATGGTGATGACGGCCTCCTTGTTTTTGGCGGCTTCGGGCTTAACGACCTTGAGGTTCACTTCGGCCAGCAGGATTTCGGGGTTCTTGCGGGCGAGTTTGTCGATTTTTTTCTGAACGAACTGCTCGAGGGCTTCGGTTGCGTCGAAGTGGATTGCCTGAATTTTGGTTTCCATAATTAGTTTCCTCCTTTTCTTTGTGCTCGGGGATGAGCGAGTTGATAATTATTTTTAAGGTCTCGCAGGGAGACGTGGGTGTAGATTTGAGTTGTCGAGAGCGAAGCGTGGCCCATCAGGCGCCTGACGGCGTCGAGGTCGGCCCCTCCGTTGAGCATATCCGTTGCAAACGTATGGCGCAGTACGTGGGGCGACCGTTTTCCCGCCGAGGTCGGCTCCAGAGCCGAGTGGACCAGATTGTAGACGGCTTTGCGATAAAGTGCCAGCCCGTTTTCGCGAGTAAAGAACTCGCCGTCGGGCCCGGGACCGGAAGGACGAAGCCGGCGGTAGAGGGTAATCATTTCGCTCAGTTCGCTGCCGAAAGGCAGGATTCTATCTTTATTACGTTTACCGTTGACTTTTAGTTCGCTCGAATGTAAATTTATGTCGGCGTCCTTGAGGTTGATTAGTTCCGAGCAGCGCAGGCCGCAGGTGTAGAACATTGTCATAATCAATCGGTTGCGCACCTCGATGAAGTTCGTCGGGTCAATCCGGGCGTCGATTACCTCGTTGAGTTCGCGGGTGCGCACATAGGCGGGCAGGGTGCGGTCCGGTCGCGCCGTCTGCAGTTCGGCCGCGGGATTTGACTTCATTCCGTGGCGACGGCAAAGATAGCGGAAGAAGGAGCGGAGCGCCGAGACCTTGCGGCGGATTGTGCGCGCCGAGCGCCCGGTGCGGCTCAGGTAGGCCACCCAGGCGCGCAGGTCGCTTTGGGTGACGCTCATCGGGTCGAGTTCGTCGGGCTTGCCGTCGGTGGCCCAACCGGCCCATTCATTTAAGTCTAAGGTATAAGCCGAAACGGTGCAAGCCGACAAAGTCAACTCACACCGGATATATTCCAGAAAAGATTCAATCAGGTTTTTCGACATAGGCCATTAGAAGTTAATCAGGCCACGAAGTTAGAAAAATCTTTTCACTTCGCCAAATAAAAAAAGCGGCGAAAAGGGGAAAAGTCAGCGCTTAATCCTCAACGGAACGCAGTTGCTGCACGTAAACCGCCTTCATCATCTTCTTGCGGTTGGCAACAGAGGGCTTTTCAAAAGCCTGACGGGCGCGAAGTTCGCGTACGATGCCGGTTTTTTCAAATTTGCGCTTAAATTTTTTGAGGGCCTTTTCGATGTTTTCGCCTTCTTTTACTTGTACAATAATCATCTGTTATTTAGTTATTTAATTGTTTGCTATAAAGTTTTTTGCTTCATTCAGCGGGGCAAAATTACAAAAAATCCCCGAACCCACAAAATTTTTTTCACTTTTTCTTTACTTATGTTTTATAACATATTGGAAAAGTGGGAGCGGGTCAGAATTTTTTCGTAACTTGGGCGGCAAATTGTTACCTCTAAAACCTAAGTTCACATGAAAACGTATAAGACCCCGGAGATTAAAAATATCGCCCTGCTCGGAAGCAAGGGCTCGGGTAAGACAACCCTCGCAGAGTCGCTCCTCTACGAATGTGGCGTAATCAAGCGCCGCGGAACCGTCGACGCCAAGAATACCGTCAGTGACTATTTCCCCGTAGAAAAGGAGTATGGCTACAGCGTCTTCTCCACTATTTTCTATGCCGAATATAACGGCAAGAAACTCAACTTCATTGACTGTCCGGGCGCTGACGACTTTGTCGGCGCGGCAATCACGGCCCTGAACGTTACGGATACGGGCGTCATAGTGGTCGATGCGCAGTATGGCGTCGAAGTGGGCACGCAGAATATTTTCCGCACCACCGCCTCGCTCAAAAAGCCCGTAATCTTCGCCCTCAACCAGCTCGACGGCGAGAAGGCCGACTATGACAACGTAATCGAGCAGATGCGCGAAATTTTCGGCCCCAAGGTGGTGCAGATTCAGTATCCGCTGCAGTGCGGCCCCGGCTTCAACGCGATGATCGACGTCTTGTTGATGAAGAAATATGAGTGGGGTCCCGACGGCGGTGTGCCCACTATCTCGGAGATTCCCGCCGAGGAGATGGAGCGCGCTTCCGAACTCCATAAAATCCTCGTGGAGGCTTCGGCCGAGAACGACGAAGGCCTGATGGAAAAATTCTTCGACCAGGGACATCTGACCGAAGACGAGATGCGTGAAGGTATCCGCAAGGGTCTGGTTGACCGCTCGATTTTCCCGGTGTTCTGCGTTTCGGCCCTGAAGGATATGGGTGTGCGCCGCATGATGGAATTCCTCGGCAACGTGGTTCCGTTTGTTGACGATATGCCCGCGCCTGAAAACACCGAGGGCGAGGAAGTCAAGCCCGACAGCAACGGCCCGCTGAGCCTCTACGTCTTCAAGACCTCCGTTGAGCCGCATATCGGCGAAGTAAGTTACTTTAAGGTTATGAGTGGCACGCTCAAGACCGGCGCCGACCTGACCAACGTGAGCCGCGGCGGCTCCAAGGAGCGCATTGCCCAGATTTATACGGTTTGCGGCCAGATTCGCACGCAGGTCGACGAACTCTGTGCCGGCGATATCGGCGCAACCGTCAAACTCAAAGACGTGCGCACCGGCAATACCCTCGACGAGAAGGGCTGCGAATGGCAGTATGACTTCATTCGCTATCCGGAGCCGAAGTTTACCCGCGCCGTGCGCCCCTTGACCGAGAGCGACGCCGAGAAACTGATGGAAATCCTTACCCGAATGCACGAAGAAGATCCCACCTGGGTCGTTGAGCAGAGCAAGGAACTGAAGCAGACCCTCGTGGGCGGTCAGGGCGAATTCCACCTGCGCACACTCAAATGGCGCGTTGAAAACAACGACAAACTGCCTATCGTGTTCGAAGAACCGAAAATCCCCTATCGCGAAACGATTACCAAGGCTGCCCGCGCCGACTATCGCCATAAGAAGCAGAGCGGCGGCGCCGGCCAGTTTGGCGAGGTGCACCTGATTGTC
>CAYUGU010000141.1:0-3396 GCA_964444345.1 uncultured Bacteroides sp. | reverse complement strand
ATGTGCCGTCGGCATTACGTCCGCGCATGAGGTTATGTTCTTTATCGAACACATTCCGGTAATTCATTGCCCGCGCAGCATATTTCTTCTGTTCTGATTTAGGCCGACCAAGTGCCTGTGCCAATCGGTAGATGCACCAGTCATCGTAGGCATATTCGAGCGTACGGGCTGCATTCTCGTTGATATCTACATCATAAGGCACATAGCCGAGGGTATTATAGTAGTCGTATCCAAGTCGTCCGCTTGACGATACGGTGGGATGCACACCCTGCGTTCCGGCTACGATTCCGCGCCACAAGGTTTCGGTATCATCTACCTTCACTCCATTGAGGTAAGCATCAGCCAGAACCGAAGCTGAATTATTACCTACCATGCACCCGCGGTGACCGGGGCTTGACCATTCGGGGAAAAAGCCACTCTCGCGGTAATGATTGAGCATTCCTTCCTGTATCTCTTTATTGACCTCAGGATAAAACAGGTTGAGCAGCGGGAAGAGGGCTCTGAAAGTGTCCCACAAACCGGTATCAGTGTAGAGATACCCCGGCTTAACATCACCGGTGTGCGGGCTATAATGCACCACATTACCCTTTGCATCGATTTCATAAAACTTACGAGGGAACAGCAGGCATCGATACAGGCATGAATAGAACGTGCGTATATGATCCTCCTTGCCATCTTCCACACTGATTTTGCCAAGGGCGTCGTTCCAGCGGTCGCGGCCTTCTGCGACTAAAGCGTCAAAACTTTTGCCGTCAAGTTCCTTAAGATTCAGCAGAGCCTGCTCGGGTGAGATGAACGACGATGCCACGCGGACTTTTATCTGATCCCCCTTGTTTGTATTGAATACAGCAATCGCGCCCGCATGGTTGCATTCCGCGGAAGAACCGGGAGCGATAATGCTGTCAGTCACGGTTAAGAAATCTGCTATCGGGCGGTCGAATTCTATCACAAAATAATTACGGAAATTTTCGGGCACTCCTCCGCTGTTGCGGGTGGTATAACCTGTGATGCGGTTATGAGCCTTATCGAAAGTTATTGAGGAACCATTATCAAATGCATCGACAACGATATTGGCTTTATCTGTTTGCGGAAATGTAAAGCGGAACATTGCGGCGCGCTCCGTCGGAGTAACTTCAGTGACAACATCGTAGTCCGCTAAATACACGCGATAATAATGAGGGAGAGCAGTTTCTCCTTTGTGAGAAAACCAGCTTGCACGCTCCTCTTCATTGAAAACCGGCTCGCCAACGGTAGGCATAATCGAGAACTGGCCGTAATCGTTGATCCACGGACTCGGCTGATGAGTCTGCTTGATGCCCCGGATTTTATGGGCATCGTAAGTATAAGTCCAGCCATCGCCCATTTTGCCCGTCTGGGGAGTCCAGAAATTCATGCCCCAGGGGCGCGCCACAGCCGGATAGGTGTTGCCTGCCGACAGTTCGTAGCTCGATTGCGTACCCATCAAGGTATTGACCTTTGCGGTGTAATCATTGGCCGTTGCCGTGAGGGCGATGATCGCGGTTGCGGATATGATATGAAGTCGTTTCATTAGATTTCAGGTGATAATTAATTCTGATGTGTAACTAACACTTTGCGATGCCAAACTACTTAGCCGGCGAGGGGCCCATTTTAAGCTCCAGAGTGGCTCCCGACATAATATGGTCGTGGGTGATGCTTGACTTGTCGTATGGCACGCCGTCAAGTGTCATGGATTGGATATAGATATTATCTTTCGATAAATTCCGGGCTATAACTTTGAATTGTTTCCCATTTGTCAAGTTCAATTTCATTTCCGGGAATAGAGGCGTCCCGATTTCATACTCACCGCTTACGGGATTAACAGGATAGAACCCCATTGCGCTCATCACAAACCAGGCTGACATCTGGCCGCAATCCTCGTTGCCGCATAATCCGGCAGGAGTGGTATTGTAAAGTTGATCCATCACTTGCGCCACATATTTCTGCGTGAGGTCGCGCCGGCCAATCATGTTATGCAAATATATCACATGGTGACTCGGTTCGTTGCCGTGGGCATACTGCCCGATCATTCCTGTGCTGAAAATCGGGAGTTCATCACCTGACGACGGATTATGTGTCATCATGCTGTCGAGCTTTTGCGCAAAATGTTCGCGTCCGCCCATAAGCGCTATCAGCCCGGGAATGTCGTGTTGCACGGACCATAAGTATTGCCAGCCGTTGCTCTCGCAAATATGATCAGTATAATCCGCCGCATCGAATGGCTCAACAAAGCTTCCGTCAGAATAGCGGGGCTGCATGAAACCGGAGGCGGGGTTAAACAGATTACGATAATTCTGCGACCGCCTGTAGAATTCATCGGCGATTTCCTTGCGTCCCATTTTTTGAGTCATCACTGCTATGCAGTAATCATCGAAAGCATATTCCAGAGTCTTCGACAAAGACCAGTTTTCCTTGTTGTGCTCATCGGTTAGGTCGCACGGGATATACCCTAATGATTTATATTCTCCAATCTGCCGGTAAGTGTCGAGGTTGGCAGTTGTAACGCACGCATCAAGAGCTTTTCGGGCTGTCTCATCATCCAAAAGTCCTTTAAGATATGCGTCAGCTATTACAGGAACTGCGTGATAGCCAATCATCATATCCGTTTCAGAGCCTTGGAAATTCCATACCGGCAAACGTCCGTTTTGATCGGAAAACGCGACAAATGATTTCACAAAGTCGGCAGTGCGTTCAGGTTGGATATATGTCATCAGCGGATGCGCTGTCCGATAAGTGTCCCACAGCGAAAAAGTTCCGTAGTTCACCCATCCGTCAGATTTATGATTATTCTTGTCGGGTCCCCGGTAGCTGCCGTCTACATCGCAATAGATTGTCGGAGCCAACATCGAGTGATACAGAGCGGTATAGAATTTTACTTTATCGTCGTCATTATCGCCTGATACTTCTATTTTAGAAAGCTCGCGGTTCCAAGTTTCATTAGCTTTGCGACGATATTTGTCGAAATCATCATCGGGAACTTCGGTGGTGAGATTTAGCGCAGCTCCTTCGGCGCCGGTGCATGAAAGGGAGGTGCTGACCGTGATTTTTTCATCGTCTTTGGTATTGAAATAGAAATAAGCTACGTTGCCGATACCGATTTCCTCACCCTGCTCATTCAGGATAGGAGTCTGCTTAATTTCGATGCTATCCCATGGCTGAGAGAAACGCGAGCGGAACCATAATCTCTGGTCGCGCGCCCATCCGTCGGAGAACCGGTAACCCTCGATTGTCACGGAATCCACTACCGCAATCCGGCTGTCTTGGGTCGCATCCCAATTGGTGGCCTTCGCGAGATTGAGAATTACAGCCGCTTTACCCTCCGAGAATGTGTAACGCTGTATTCCGCACCGCTCGGTGGCTGTCAGCTCGACATTGATA
>CAYUGU010000140.1:0-3415 GCA_964444345.1 uncultured Bacteroides sp. | reverse complement strand
CCACCGACCTCACCCTTATCAGGGGTGCGCTCTAACCACCTGAGCTAGCAGCCCGTATTTATCTTTCTCGCCTGAGTAACGACTTAGCCGCCCTCATGCCCTCCGTGTAACTCTTAATATCGGCTACAAGATTTAATCTATCATGAACATTTTTTAAAATCAAGTATTTTTTATATTTTATTTTTCAAACTTTCCATCAAATTTATATATTTACCCGTAAATGTCGAAATATCAAAATCTTTTACCGATTCAATCGCTTTTTCTGACATCTTTTTATATTCAAGCGAAGGCATTTCTATCATTTTTTGCATTGCGTTTGCAAGATTTCGGGCGAAATCTTCTTCGCATCGAACAACAAAACCATTCACGCAATCCTTCACCACATCTGCAGCACCGCTAATACTTGATACTATTACAGGCTTACCAAAAGACATCGCCTCTGTTGCAACCATACCAAAAGGCTCAACTTTAGATGGCATTAACAGCGCATCAATACTGGTATAAAATTCGTTCATATTTTCCTGACACGGAATAAATTCTACATACTTATTCAACCCTTTTAAAAATACAATAGTTTTTATAAAGAAATTAACTTTAGGGTAAATAATCACCACTTTAAAATTCTTACATTTTCTTTTCAATTTTCCAATTGCATCAAGCGTTACATAGCCACCTTTACGTTCAAACCCAACGGCAGAAAGTCCGAATGTAAAATTTGCAGACGGAGCATTCACAACAGAGACATTATTCTGCGCAAATATAGGTGGCGGAATAATAACAAATTTATCATCCGGAAGGTTAAAACTTTTCACATAGTCTTGTTTTAAAATTTCAGATGAAACTATCACCTTTTTAGTTTTATTTAGGATATCTTTTAGAATTTCATCCGCTTTTCTGCGTTTTTCTAATTTCTTTCTATTAGCAATCCTATTAAAAATTTTCGCCCAAGTTCCATACAGATGTTCAAATCTAAAAATATTGGTATGATCATGCAAATATGTTAAATCGGCTTCACCCACTGCTTGGGAAGAAAGAACCAGAAAAAATTCCTTTTTATCACAAAATTCGTTAATATCATGCACAATAAAACCGTCGGTTTCAATTTCCTTATAGTAATGCTTTGCGAAGACATGTACTTCATAACCAAGCGATACCAATTGTGATAAAATCATAAAATTCAATTTTAAACCACCGGAACTAAAATTCCTATCAGAAAAACCATCTGCGATAAAAGCTATTTTTTTCATAACCCCATTTTGGCACAGCCTATAGTCCATGTCAATATTGGCAATACGACTAATATTTATAAATAAATTTTGCGACTTCTAAATCCCTTGGATAAGTAATTTTAAGATTGTCAGGACTTCCTTGAACGACATAAACATCTGATAAATTTGAAGCTAAAATCAACCCACAATCGTCAGTCACAACCAAACCATTTTGCTTCGCAAGCTTGTGAGCCTGCTTTATTAAATCCAATTTAAAACACTGCGGAGTTTGCGCACAACGCAAAGTTTTTCTTGGGGGTACAGAAACGATTCGTCCGTTGTCATCCACTTCCAATATTGTGTCAGAAGTTTCAATCGCAACACAAACGGCTTTATGTTCATTCAAGCCTTCCAGACAAACCGAAATTATATTTTCCGAAACAAATGCACGTACAGCATCGTGTATTAAAACATTTTCAGCGTCATCAATTGCAAAAACACCGTTATAAGAACTTTCTTGACGAGTTGCGCCACCTGCGATAACTTTCAGGACTTTTGAATAGCGACAAACCACCCCCTTAGTTTTCTCAAGGAAATCAGGATGAGAAACCACAATAATCCCATCGATTTCGGAATGCCGCTCAAACGCTTCTACAGAATGCTCTAATAAAGTTTTTCCGCCGACTTCAAAAAACTGTTTCGGTTGATTCAACCCACTTCTCTCGCCCGTGCCGGAGGCTAGTATTAACGCAATATTCTTCATAAAATTAATTCTACTACAAACGCGAAAATTTACGAATATCTCTCACACGTTTCTTAAACCTGTCACGTTTTTCCATATAATGAGTTCTTTTTTTACCAATCGTGACGAACGAAAGCAGCTTAGCGCGATAATAGTTGTAATAAATCTTCCATTTTAGATTTATATTTTTGAGGGTATCCTCCTTAATCCCACCGCCTTTAAGATGTTTATATAAAATTTCTTCATAGAATGGAGATTTACGCGCGTAACGCCAGAAAACATTCGCCATTTCCTCGCTTGGGGAATGCCAAGGTTTACGCGAGGATGTATAGTGGATAATTTTCGGATTTTTTCGCGCCTCAAGAAAATCTTTTTTATATTCGCCATAAATTATATTTTCATAGTTCTTGTTAAAAATATTTACCCCATATTGATAATTCCACTTGCATGAAATCAATTTAGTTTTTCCATCAAATAAAATATTCAAGATATCCTGGTCAGGGAATAGTAATAATTCCACCGCCAACGCCTTATGTAATTTTTCTTTGTATAACTCTAAGTTTATATTAGGGATATTAAACATTATTATTCCTGAGTTAAAATAATTCTCGGGATTTTCTAGAGCCAAATATTCTTTCATTTGTTTTAATCTTTGAGAGTATAAAGAAATCACGGGAGATACAGTATCTATAACGGCAAGTATTTCATTTCCATCAAAGTCAATATCAAACAATTCTTCTAACGAATCTGTTGTAACAACATCTGCATCACAATATAGAACTTTTTTATACTTTTGCATAATCATAGGTATAAAAATTCTATAGTACATACTTACGCTCCAGTATTCACGTGTTCCGAGGTGAATACTGCCTAATTTTTCATTAATAAAATCACTTATATCAACAATCCTCAAACTAAAGTTTGGCGGTAGCATGTTAAACAAAACAT
Organism: uncultured Bacteroides sp.; assembly: GCA_964444345.1. Taxonomy (GTDB): domain Bacteria; phylum Bacteroidota; class Bacteroidia; order Bacteroidales; family Muribaculaceae; genus UBA3263. The sequence goes on along the minus strand of CAYUGU010000140.1, from coordinate 517 downwards.
TTTTATTACGCTCGGTTATATCAGTTGCGAATAAGATAATATCGTAATCTTCATAGATTTTTGAATTATCGATTAATGACTGAAGCGCGACAGAAAAATATTTGCAGTAATTATTATCAGGCGCAAAAACTATTGTTTTGCAGTTATGCAAGTCAAAAACAGGTTCTATTTGAAAATCAAGCGTCTTTTCCCATTCTTGTTTTTGCGGATACAGTTCGTTCAAAAAAACTTTTAATTTACAACGATTATCAGGATTAACCGTTTCTCCATCATTGATACAAAGCAGCTTAGGCGCATGAGTAGAAATCACTTTTTGCATATAATCAGGCGGAGTAAGCTTTAAATGCAAAACTTCCAACTTAGTAGAAGAATTTGAAACTCTATTTTCACAAGGGGTTAAAATTCCAAGCTTGTTCGCAAGCGTCCAGTAAGAATAGATTGTACGTTGCACGGAATTTGCAGTTCGGAATTTACACCTGCAAGTACGCTCAAACTCTGCTATAAATTCTTGTCGGCA
>CAYUGU010000139.1:0-3430 GCA_964444345.1 uncultured Bacteroides sp. | reverse complement strand
TCATATTTGCCCTTATTTCGATTTTAATAGTATTAGACATATTACTTGTCTTTTTTAAAAAACAACAAGTAAATAAAGGCATAAATTTTAAAGCTGAAGATGGAACACATGGAACTGCGAATTGGATGTCTGAAGATGAGATGACAAATGTTTTATCATTTGATAAACCTGGTATTATACTAGGAAAATATAATAATAAAATTGTAAGATTACCTTTTGAAAGTTACTTTAATAAGAATATCTGTGTATTCCGGTAGTTCCCGGAAGTATGAAAACAATTCGGTTTTTTACTAACAAACCTGCTCGAATTATCTAAATATAAGAAATCTATCATTGTAACAGATCCTAAACGGTGAGATTTATAGAAAAACATCAAGTTATTTTAAGAATTGTGGCTATGTTGTAAAAGTATTAAATTTAAAAGATATGAGACATAGTGATAGATGGAATCCATTACAAGAAAATGAGAATATAACTGATGTTCAAACGAGTGCTAATGTAATCATTTCTAACACTCAAAGACATGGGAAAAGTGGAGATGAATTTTGGCCAAGAGCTGAAGAAAATCTACTCAAAGCATTTGAATTTTATTTTTTAGAAACAATATCTGATAAAAATAATCTTACTAATGCCTATAAACATATCGCAAATGGTGATATTACTGAAATAGACAATATGTTTAAAAAGATGCCACCTGATAGCCCTGCTCGTATGTCATATAATATATTTGCAAGTGGTAGTGATACAATAAAAGCATCAGTTATAACTGGTTTAGGTACTAGACTTCAAATGTTCCAAAATGAGGACCTGCAAAAATTAACATCAGAAACAGACATTGATTTAACACTTCCTGGAAAGCAGCCATGTATCTACTATACAATTACTAGTGATATGGAATCAACCGCAGACTTTTTGGCATCACTTTTCTATACATTTTTGTTTATTAAGTTAGTACGCTATGCAGATTCAAGACCTGATGGCAAATGTGAAAATGAAGTATTCTTTTTACTAGATGAATTCGCAAATTTACGGACAAAATGCTATCGTTGATTTCAATAAGAAGATTAGTACAGTTAGAAGTAGATCACTTGCAATAATTCCAATTTTTCAAAATATAGGTCAAATTCAAAACAGATATCCTAACGGCTTATCAGATGAAATAATAGGGAATTGTGATACAAGACTTCGGTTTACGGTACGACAGATGTTTTAAGTGCTAAATATTTTTGTGATTTAATAGGTGTATCAACGGTAGAAACTACTTCCATTAAGAAGTCAAATTCCATAGAAGGTGATATTGAAGAGTTCGGTCAAAAAAGTATATCAACACAAAAAAGAAACTTGCTTAATATTGATGAGATATTACGAATACCATCTACTAAATTAATTGTAAATTTAAGGGGTAATAAGCCATTACTTTTGGATAAAGTTATATATACAGAACATCCATTATCAAAAAAATTAAAAGATAATCCTGTATCAGACTATAAACCTAATTGGACCAAAAACACACTAGATAAAGTACCAATAAAAGAGAAAACTAAAGAAAAACCTCCAAAGAAACAAAAGCTTGGGTGGGATAATTTTTAAAATTTATTTGTAAAAGTTAATATATCCTTACAGAATATGCACTTACAAGGTTTTAATAAAAATCTAGTTGAACATTGTTATATTTATTCTTTTATGATATATTAAAAAAAAGCAATTAAGGAGGCATGTTATGGTTCTTACGATAAATTATGCAGATTTACAAAATATAAAGCAACAAATAATAGCTGATAAGATAACAAATAATAATAAAATATATAGTTCTATACAATGTTATAAAGAAACATTAAATTATATGTATAAAAATAATTTAAACCCAACTATGTCAAGAACTGATTATGAATATGAACTGATGAAATTTGCAAATGATATGCTAAAAAATACAAATAAGTCTTATAGAGAATTAGAACGAGAATACCCATATAAAACTACTAAAGATTATTTTATAAGCCCAAATGATATACGATTAATATTATAGAAAAATATAAACAATATAGCATTTACCTATAAACAGGTAGATGCTTTTTAATTGGAGGTGAGATATTGAGTGAATTTGCAATGAAAGAACTTTTAAGAAGTAAAGATGAGCAAAGAATACTTACAAGTAAGATTTCTGGAATTGAAGATGAATATTATAAATTAAAAAATGAATATATACCTTGTGCTGTTGTTTGGTACGAAGATATTAAAATACTTATTCCTAGTACACATTTAGGAGTATCTAAAATAAATAAATCCACTATCCGTGGTATGCTTGGTGCTGAAATAGACTTTATTGTATTAGAAATAGATGAAATATCTTCTATTGCAATAGCAAGTAGAGTAGATGCCATGCAATTAAGATCTGAATTAGAACTACCAAAATTAAAAATTAATGCTGCAGCAAGAGTTAGAATAATTGCAGTTGGAATTAAGCATATCATTTGTGAATTATATGGTAAAGAAGTTATAATAAAAGCAGAGAATTTACAACATACTTATATTGTTAATTGTAAAGATATATATATACCTGGAGAATATCTAAAAGTTAGAATTAAAAATATTGATATAGAAAAAGATATTTTTGAATTAGATGCTAAATGTTTTTTAGAAAATCCTTATAGATCAATAAGAAAGTATATTACTGAAGGTGGAGAATATACAGGACAGGTTATAGCATTTCCTAAAAAGAATAGTGGTGTTATAGTGCAGCTAGATAGTACTAAAATTACATGTTTAGTAAGAATACCAGCAAAGTTTAATAACTTTCCACATTATATGCAAAATGTGTTGATAAAAGTTACTGAAATACAGCAAGACAAGAAGTTGATATATGGATACTTAATGAGAATAATATAAAAGGAGGTCTTTAGAATGGTAGATAAAACAAAAGTAATGAATTTTATTCAAGACTTTGGGTGTAGTAGATTAAACCAATTACAAACACTATTTAATGATAAAAATAATAATTTTAAAAATGTATTAGATAGTAATATGGTAAGTAAAAAAGGTGATATATTCGTGCATAATACAAAAAGAATAAATGAAAAAATGTTAATAGCATTAGATATCTTGTGTAAATACAAACCTAGATTATCTAACTACTATATTGGCTATGATCCAGTTATAATATCTTTCTTATCAAAAGATAATTTGCTATATCATATAATTGTAGCAGATGAAGAAAATAAAAGAGGAATTGTAAAGTTAGTAAATTCCTATCCCCTATCACTCCCTAAAGCTGACAGACTTATTTTAGCATTCCCTGATGGGGGAGAGTTAGAAAATATTGATTGTGAAATACCTTTTTTATATTCTACATATCCAGGTCTAGAAGTATTAAATGAGTAGGGTAAAACAATTCTCTTCCATAAATTACCATTGAAAAAGATAAAGACAAATA
>CAYUGU010000138.1:0-3539 GCA_964444345.1 uncultured Bacteroides sp. | reverse complement strand
CTGTCTCGCCCTGAAAAAAGTTGACTCCCAAAAGAGTCAAAAGATGATTAAATTTCAGAGTCTGCCGAGACAAAAACGGCAAGCCATCCGCGAGGAAGTGTTGCGCTTGTACGCGGAGACCGATCTCAGTTACGGTGAGATTGCGGAAGAAAATGGAGTTCAGATACGCACAGTTGAATATATTGTGCGTAACTTTGCCTGTGAACTTCCAACAGTCCCGACCATGAGAAAGAAAAAGAAAGATGCCAGCCCGGAAGATTATGACATGCTGCGTGCGGAGGTCACCCGCTTGCGCAAGGAACTCCGCCAGGAAAAGATGCGTGCCGAGGCTTTGGACACAATGATAGACGTCGCCGAGGAGATGTTCAATATTCCTGTGCGAAAAAAAGCTGGCACCAAACAGTGAAACGCCTGTGCGCACAGCGACCTGACACCTACACGGTGTCGGAGCTGTGCGGGCTGTTTGGTAAGAGCAAGCAGGCTTACTACAAGCACGACAGCGACATTGCACTGCGCCGCATGTCCCTTGAAGAGTTCGCCGTACAGTTCATACGGGAGGTTAAGGCCAAGGACCCCGGCATAGGCGGGATGAAGGTGTGGGCGATGTACTGCCGAACTTTCCCGGACCGCGACCGTATCGGGCGCGACCGATTCTGTGACATCTTCGACCGCCACGGATTCAAGATACGCCGGCGCCGCAGGGTGCGCACGACGGACTCGCGCCACAACAATCCGACGTATCCCAATATTGTCAGGGAGATTATACCGACACGCCTCGGAGAGGTCCTGGTGGGCGACATCACGTACATTCCGTTGGAGAGCGCGGACGGACAGCGAAGGTTCTGCTACGTCAGCCTTCTGATGGACTCCTACAGCAAGATGATCCTGGGCAGCAGCGTCGGCATGACCCTTGAGGCCAGATACCCGATGAAAGCCTTGTCGGCGGCGATAAAACTCCTTGCCGCACACGGGGTTGATTTATCCACTACAATCCATCACAGCGACAGAGGCGTGCAGTACACCTGTTCGGACTATGTCACTGAACTACGGAAAAACAAAATGATGATAAGCATGACCGAGACCGGCAACCCCAAGGACAATGCCGAGGCCGAGCGCATAAACAACACTCTAAAGAACGAGCTCTTCAAAGATATGGTTTTCACAGATGCAGCTCAAGTGAGGGAGGCTTTGGACAAGGCCATCATGTTCTACAACCACGAGCGGCCCCACCTGAGCCTCGAGATGCGCACACCCGCTGAGGCTGCAAGTGAAACCGGACGCTTCAGACGGCAATGGATCAGCTACCGCGAACGGGCCATTGACGCCATGACCACGGACAATGCGGCAAAGAACAACCCCGCAAGGGCGACCGGATAAAAAAATTTTTGTAACTTTGCCCCTATCCCTGGGCTACGTTGCCTTCGGGCTACGCCCTCAGTTAACTCCGCCCAGGGATAGTATCCGGTTAGTCAACCACTCCCAGACGTAAAGTCAACCAAGTATAGTAAACACACTAAACCGAGTCAACCTTTTTCAGGAACCGACACACTCATCTATGTAATTAAAATGAAGATACTTCGTCTATATTAAAGCCCCCTATCTCAAAGAACCAATGTAACCCCGTACCCAAATGGGTATATTTTACCCCCAACTCCGATACATACACTTTTGGGTATTGTGTGCCGATAACACCAGCAGTAATTTTGCACCGGAAATAAACCCAACTTCAACCAATTATGAAACACACATTAATATTTACGGTATGCATAGCCTCGGCTATATATGCTTCCGCACAGGAAGCATCAGATACGACTGCCACTAATGAGTTGCAGGAGGTAGTGATTGAAGCGCCGAAAGTGGTGCGCAAAGCAGATATGGATGTATATCATCCTTCTCAGAGTGCGATAGATAACTCCAAAAACGGTATGCAACTTCTCCGCAACCTTATGATTCCGGCATTAAGTATCAACGATGCTCTCGGCACAATAAGTGCATCCGGACAATCTGTGCAGGTGCGTATCAACGGCAGAACTGCATCCATCGAGCAGGTAAAAGCTCTGCTGCCGGAAACAATAAAACGTGTAGAGTGGATTGACAATCCAGGTTTACGGTACGGCGGTGCCAATTATGTACTTAATTTTATAGTGACCAATCCAACTTTGGGTGGCTCACTGATGCTTCAGGCCCGCCAGGCACTAAACTGCAAATGGGGGGCATATCAGGGAAATGTAAAATTCAATTCGGGACGATCGCAGTGGGAAGTAGGTGGTCACTTTAAACTCACCGACGATGTGAAAAGCCACAGGGATTATACGGAAACGTTTACATACCCCGACGGAGCTACCCTCACCCGTACCGAAACACCCATAAGCGGACACCTGGATAATTCAATGGGTTCGGCGTGGTTGTCATATAACTATATCAAACCCGATACAACAGTATTCTACGTATCGCTGCTGGCAAACCGCGTCTTCTCAGATAAATACTTCTTTAAGGGATTATTGTCGTTGAACAACGGGACGCCCGACATAATATTGACCAACGACGATGGACGCCTGGGGACCTCACCGCAGTTCTCAGCATACCTCGAACAGCACTTCGCACACCGACAGACATTAGTTGTTGATTTCAACGCATCGCTGTACAACGGGCACTCCTACTCAAATTACCGCGAACAGCTGCCTGATTTCACTGATTATCTTGTCGATGTCAACACTTTTGTACGCGACCGGAATCAGGCGTATGGTCTGGAGGCAAACTATATTAAACAATGGAACAGCTCACGTCTTACCGCCGGTGCTTCTTATACAGCTAACAGGAACCGTTCCATATACGAGAATCTTGGTGGGGAGATGTTTCATCAATCTCAGGATAAAGTGTACTTCTTTGCCGAGTATTTCCAGCGTCTGAATAAGTTCACCGTCACCGGAGGTATCGGCGCACAGTACACCACATTCAATTTCCGGGAGACGAATCAAGGTAGCAGCTCCTGGAATATGCGTCCGCAGGCCACGATAACATATTCCATGAATCAAAACCACAACTTCCGGTTGTCGTTCACCACGTGGCAATCTACCCCATCGCTCACCGAGACCAACATAGCCCCTCAACAGCTCGACGGGTTTCAATGGAGAATCGGTAATGCCAACCTGAAAACATCATCTTCGTATATGCTCACCCTACGCTACGGCCATAACCTGCCTCGCGTGTCAGGCTCCTTCGGCATACGTGCATTTACGAGCCCTAATGCCATCACTCCGTACTTGTATTGGGAAGGAGACCGCCTCATCACATCTTACGAAAACAGCAAAGGTCTTCAAAACCTATCGTTCTGGCTGTCAGAACAAGTAGATATTATTCCCGGCTGGCTGATGTTCTCGGGTACCCTTATGTACCGTGCCGAACGTATGTCGGGTGCAAACTATAAACTTTATAATCATTGTTGGAGTGGCGACGCGGCCCTCATGCTGATGCACAAAGGATTTACACTCACATTCCAATACGTGAAAGCACAGCGTGACCTTTGGGGTGAGAAAATC
>CAYUGU010000137.1:0-3567 GCA_964444345.1 uncultured Bacteroides sp. | reverse complement strand
GCATCGGCGCAATCATCACCAAGCATAAGCAACTGAAACAGAGCATTATGAAGTTCTGTATGGCCCGCCTCTCGCCGCCCCTGCTCGGCCAGATCGTCGCCGAGGCCTCGATCGACGCTGCCCCGGAATATATGCTGATGAACTACAACGAGTACGTCGACCGCCGCAAGTTCCTCATCGACGGCCTCAACCGCATTCCCGGCTGCTACTCGCCTATCCCCATGGGCGCGTTCTACACGGTCGTATCCCTCCCGGTCGACGATGCCGACAAGTTCTGCGAATGGTGTCTCAAAGAGTTTGACTACGAAGGCCAGACCGTCTTCATGGCCCCCGCAAGCGGCTTCTATACCACCCCCGGAGCGGGCAAAAACGAAGTCCGCATGGCCTACGTTCTCAATAAGGAAGACCTCGGCGCCGCCCTCAAGGTCCTTGCCGAAGCCCTCAAAGTCTATCCCGGGCGCACAATCTAACCCCCTAAATTTCCGAAACATATGGACTTATCAAAAGTGGCCTACGGCGACGTGCGCGGCCTCAACTTCGATATCGCTATCCTCCCCTGGGGCGCAACCGAACCCCATAATCTCCACCTCCCTTACCTGACCGACGCCATCCTCGCCCGCGAAATCAGCGTCGACTCGGCCCGCCTGGCCGAAGAACTCTATGGGGTGAAGACCATGGTGCTCCCCTCCCTCCCCCTCGGAGCCCAAAACCCCGGGCAGCGCGAACTCCCCTTCTGCATCCACTATAGCCACTCGACGCAGTTTGCAGTGCTCCGCGATATTGTCCACTCGCTCTATCATCAGGGCCTGCGCCGGCTGCTGATTGTTAACGGCCACGGCGGCAACACCTTCAAACCCTTTATCCGCGACCTCGCCGTCGAATTACCCGACTTCCTGATTGCCGTCAGCGAATGGTTCACCGTGCTCCCCGCCAAGGAATATTTCGACAACCCCGGCGACCACGCCGACGAACTCGAAACCTCCGTCATGATGCACTATCACCCCGAACTCGTCGACCTCACTAAGGCCGGCCCGGGCAAAGCCAACCCCTGGCCCTGCGAATCGCTGCAGAAAAAGGTAGCCTGGGTGCCCCGCAACTGGCTCAAAACCACCGCCGACACCGGCATCGGCGACCCCTCGGCCTCAACCCCCGAAAAAGGCGCCCGCTACGCCGCCGACTGTGCCCGCGCCTACGCCCTCCTCCTCCGCGACCTCTCCGAAATGAAAAACTAAAAATAAAGAGGCATCCCCAAGGGAAAGGCGGCGTCTCGCCGCCGACACAATCGGGTTGCAAAAAATGACGGACAACAAACGAATCTTTCGATTCGTCGAGAACTTGTAAGTTCTCGATTCCATACTTTTTGCGCCAGAATATGGAACGGGAGTCTCCAGGCTCCCGACGACCCGCAAGATCGTGTAAAGTAAAAAGCCGCCGCAGCCCGTGGTCCGTTTGGGGACAAACGGACCTCCCCAAAGAGGTGCCACGTCCAGCGTTTTCTTGTCGCGGCGGCGACGAGGACGTCGCCTTTCCCTTGGTCCCGGCCTTAAGTTTTGTGTGTTTTAGTTTTGTTGGCGGGCTTGCTGGTCGCGGCTCACCTGGAGTTTGGCCTTGAGTTGGTCGAGGCGGCGGGCGGCGGGGGCCATGGTCGAGAGGGCTTGGCTGAGGCGCCAGGTGTCGGCTATGGCGTGGACCTCCTTGGGCGTGAGGGTCACGGCCGGGGCTTTTGCGCCGCCGGTGAAGTTGAGTTGCAGGGGCTTGCCGTCCATCTGAGTGGCGAAGACGCCGAGGGTGTCGGCTTTGCCGGCGGCGAAGCGCACAGACTCGCGCGAAAGGAGCGACTCGGCATCGAAGGGAACGGCGCCGGAAGTGACCGTCACGCCGTCGGCGCTGAGGGAGATGGCGGTATGGCGCGTGGAGCGTCCGGCAAGCGACGAAATCATATAAAATTCGCCTGAGGGGGAGAGGCGGGCAATGGCCGTATTGCGGTCACGCCAGTTGGTCGGGGCGTCCTTATGAATCAAATATGCTTCGAGTTGCTCGGCCGAGCGGGGCACGAGGGTAAACGCCCCCTGCAATGAGTCGGCATAGGACTTCGTAGCGAGCATCAGCGCCTGGAGTTCCACGATTTCCTGAGCGGTTTTGCGCTCCATGACCTTAGGGCGCAGGAGCAGGGCGGAGCGTCCGGCCTCGACCTCATGGGGGTAGGCAACAGAGAGGGAGTCGAGGAGTTGCTGCGCGCGTTCGTAGTCGCCGCGGTCGAGGGCAGTGGAGGCTTCGGCCACGAGCGATTCGGCGGCCTCCTTATCGGCATTGTTGGCGCCACACGCCCCCAGGAGAATCAAGGAGGCGAGTGCGGCAGAGCAAAGAATCTTATTCATTTCAAACGGGAGGCGGTCTTCACGCCTTTGATGGTTTTGATTTTCTTGATGAGGGCGTCGAGCGCGCGGGTTGAGTTGACTCCGACGGTCAGGGTTCCGCGGAAGAGGCCGTCGAGGGAGTCAATCGAGATGTTGCGCAACTGGATATCTTTCTCCTTGTTGATTACGGAGGAGATATTGGTCACGATTCCGATATCGTCCGTGCCGGTCACCAGCAGGGTTGCCGGGAAGGCGGTATCGCCGGCGCCGCTCCAGCGGGTCTGGATTATGCGGTAGGGGTAGCGCTCGCGGATATGGGCGGCGTTGGGGCAGTCGGCGCGATGAACCTTCACTACGCCGTCAGAACTGATGAAGCCGAAGACGGAGTCGCCGTAGATAGGGTTGCAACAGCGGGCCATCTTGTAGTTCATCCCCTTGAGCGAGGAGGAGCCGATGACGAGTACATCGCTCGACTTCCCGCCCATATCTTCCTCCGAGGGTTGCAGCACAAAGCCTTCGGCCGACCGGCTCGTGTCGACTGCCGGCTCTTCGGGCGCGGCAAATTCGACATACTGCTCCAGGACGCGGTTGGCGTCGAGTTCCTCCTCGGCAATCGCCGCATAGAAGTCGGTCACGGTCTTGAATCCCAACTTCTTGATGAAGCGCATGAGCGTTGGCTCGTCGAGTTCGATTTTGCGGTTTTTGGCGCGTCGGCTGAGGGTTTCGCGACCCAGGTCGGCGCGTCGGTTCTGGGCCTCGTTGAGCACCTGGCGAATCTTAGTGCGCGCCTTGGAGGTCACGACAAACTGGAGCCAGTCGCGCCCGGGGGTCTGCTGGGCCGAAGTGTTGATTTCGACCGTATCGCCGCTCTGGAGCCGATGGTTAATCTTGCGGTTTTTGCCGTTGACGCGGCCGCCGGAACAGGAGCATCCGAGTTTTGTATGAATCGAGAAGGCGAAGTCGAGCACGGTAGCGCCCTTGGGCAGACGGTGGAGGTCACCCTTGGGGGTAAAGACGAAGACCTCGTCGGAATAGACGTCCATACTCATGTTTTTCATCAACTCCATCGGGCCGGATTCGGCCGTTTCGAGGATGTCGCGCACATTGTTCATCCAGGCGTCGAGCCCCTGCTCGCCCTTGATGCCCTTGTAGCGCCAATGGGCTGCCAGACCTTTTTCGGCCACGAGGTCCATACGGCGCGTGCGAATCT
>CAYUGU010000136.1:0-3590 GCA_964444345.1 uncultured Bacteroides sp. | reverse complement strand
CCTGCTCGGTTGAGATTGGAGCGAGATAACTCTGACCGATGAAATATTTTGCGTATGCGTTGTTGGGTTCACCGATAGGGAAAATCATCTGTTTCTGAAACTCGGCCTTGGCGTCGTCGCCCTCAACATCATCACTCCAAACATCCTTGGCGAGTCGGAAGGCAGCCCATGCTTTGGGCCAACCGGCGTAGAAGGCTATATGAGTGATGATTTCTGCAGCCTCAGTGCGGGTGATACCATTCTTTTTTGCTTCCTGAAGGTGGAAGGTCAGCGACGAGTCGGTGATTCCTTGCGAAATAAGCGAAGTGATAGTCACGAGGCTACGGTCGCGCAACGAAAGCAAATCGTTACGGCTCCAAACTTCGCCGAAAAGAATGTCGTCGTTAAGGTGGGCAAATTCGGGCGCGAACTCTCCAAGTTGATTGCGCCCGGCGGTCTGTACGATTTTCTGTTGTGCCATAACATTAAGTGATGATGTCATCAAACTAAAAAAAATGCCAAAAAAGATTTTTGCATTCATAAATCCAAGATTTTTATGACGCAAAATTACTAATCATTTTTCAACCGGGCGTATCAAATACATCGCACTCTGTATCAATTTTACTGATAACCGGAGTGCGATGCTCAGATATGTCGGAATAAAACGCTTATTACCGATTTAATTCAATAGATTTTTGCACAAGTCTCTTCCCCATCTCAAAACATTTTTGCTCATCAATCGGGAATTGGGTGTTATGTTGACGCATCTTTTCTTCGGGGTCAAAGAAATTGGCATCCATTTTAGAATAGTCCTTGAACTGCAGAGTATTATACGAGTTATATTGCTCAGCATAACCGAGCACATGTTCCAAATTATCGCGAGTCATCCCGAGAGAGATGTTGTAACCTCCCGTTTTATAATACCCTTCATCCGAGTTCATTGTAAAGATTATGCCGGCTGGAATGATGCGTTTGCCGAGAATCCTTACGAAATTGTCATTCTCTATCTGATAGGAAGAAAGAGGATAAAGGAAACGCTCGATAAAAGAGCGAACCATACCGGAGGGATAGCCAAAGAAATTTGGAGAGCCGATAACTATAACATCTGCATTAAGGGCTTTTTCAAGAAGCGGGCGGAGATTGTCGCGTATAGCACAAAGGCCGCCTGTCTTATTTCCGGTTCGCTTACAAGCGAAACACTCAAGACAACCCTTAATCGGTTCCGCATAGAGTTCAATGAGTTCGGTTTCCGCGCCGGCCGATGCCGCACCTTCAAGAGCCTTTTTGACGAGAGTATCTGTATTCCAGTCCTTGCGGGCACTCCCATTTATTCCGATAACTTTCATAATGAAGAATTTAGTTTTTTAATTAAAAACAAAATTCACCCATATTTGTTCGTCATATTCTCCTGCCACCCGTCAGAAATTTCACTTGCCAAAGTTTTTGTTGAAAAACTCCACTATCCGGGCAAAAGGAATTATTTGCTTTTGGTCGTAAAGATCGGTATGGCTTGCACCGGGAATTACCACAAACTCCTTGTTGTCGCCCCTGAGTTTGGCAAAGGCATCTTTGCCGAAATAGAATGAATGGGCTTTATCACCATGGACAATCATCACCGCATTTTCGAGTTCGTCAGCATACTCGAAGAACTTGAAGTTGAGAAACGGGAGATTAGAGGTAATGTTCCATCCGCCATTGGAGTTCAGCGAACGTTTATGATAACCGCGCGAGGTCTTGTAATAATCATAGTAGTCTTTTACGAACCGGGGCGCGTCGTCAGGAAGAGGATCTACAACCCCTCCGCCAAGTTTATAGAATCCGTTACGATAGTCTTCGGTGCGTTGTGCCGCCAAAGCAGCGCGCTTGGCATTACGTTGCCCGGCGCTATTCTCACTGTCGAAATAGCCGTTTGCGTTTACGCGAGTCATATCATACATCGTAGAAGCGACCGTAGCCTTTATTCGAGGATCATTGATGGCGGCCTCGATTGCAATTCCTCCCCATCCGCATATACCCAAGATGCCAATTTTGTTGTCATCGACATCATTTCGCGAAAGCAGATAATCGACGGCCGCACTGAAATCCTCGGTATTAATATCAGGCGAGGCAACAAAGCGGGGCGAGCCGCCGCTTTCTCCGGTGAACGAAGGGTCGAACGCGATTGTCAGGAATCCCCTCTCGGCCAATTCCTGAGCATACAGTCCGGAACTTTGTTCCTTTACTGCTCCGAAGGGGCCGCTGACGGCGATTGCCGGCAGTTTCCCTGCTACGCCTTTCGGCTTATAGAGGTCACCCGCAAGTGTGATGCCATAACGGTTTACAAAGGTGACCTTCGAATGGTCAACTTTCTCGCTCAGAGGAAATGTCTTATCCCATTCCTGCACGAGAGTAAGGTTTTCTGTCTTCATCATATCTTCAGTATCTTGATTTAACATCGCAAAATTACTAATTTTTTTTTCTACATCTATACCTAAACAACGGATAAAAGAACCAAGATTACAGATTCTTCCCTGTGGCTTGGTTATCACATCGGAATCTACGCCCTTTTTACCTTATTGCGTGAACAAGTTAACATTTCAAGGCATTGTATATAAGTAATACGAGAAAAACAAACACTATAATGAGCAAAAGAACAATCTACAGCCGCTTTCAGGAAATGGTCAGCAAGTATCCTGAACTCCCCGCAATAATTGAGGATGACCGCACTCTTAGTTACTCTGAACTCGACTCTATGGTCAATTCTATCCTGGCGAAATTCTATGACCGGAAGGATAAATTCATCGGTATAGTAATGCGCCACGGTGCCGAACAAATTGCTGCGATGCTTGCCGTCTTGAAGAGCGGCGCCGCCTACGTTCCCGCCGAGCCTTTCTTGCCCAAAGACCGAATTGACTATATGATGAAGACCGCGGGGGTTAAATTGGTCATCACAGATGAATTTTGCGAGGACCTTGCTCCGGCAACAGAAAATTTCGCGGACCGCTCGACGCCCGACGGATTAGCATATATCCTCTACACTTCAGGTACCACGGGCAAGCCCAAGGGTGTCATTCAAGAGAACCATTCGGTCGTTAACTATTGCGAGGCGTTCGAGGCCGAGATGCAAACGGGTCCGGGCGACGTGATGCTCCAGTACTCGGTTTGCTCATTCGACATATTCGTGGAGGAAGTGTTCACTACCCTCCTCAATGGCGCCACACTCGCTATTCCTACAATTGAGGTGCATAACGGGCCGCTCAGCGGATTGATGGACTTCTGCACGCGCCATGGCGTCACCATTATCGACGGCTTCCCCTATCTGATAGCCGACCTGAACAAGAAACCCGATTTGCTCCCGAAGTCGGTAAGCCTGATAATCAGCGGGGGCGACGTGATTCGCGCCAGTTATATCACCAACCTGCGCAATAAAGGCATAAGGATTTACAACACCTACGGACCCTCGGAAACCTGCGTTTGCTCCAACTATTTCCGCGTGGATAACGCCAATCCCCTTGAAGACGGAACTTTCTCTATCGGCAAGGCCATTAAGGGCGTCGAAGTCAAGATACTCGACAAAAACCTCAAGGAAGTCCCCCGGGGCGAAGTCGGCGAAATATGTATCTTCGGCGAAG
>CAYUGU010000135.1:0-3616 GCA_964444345.1 uncultured Bacteroides sp. | reverse complement strand
CGTCGACCAGCGGAAGGGCGAGGACGGAGTCGATATGGCGGCGGTTGTAGGTAGTGTTCTTATATTCGTGGCCAAGGTCGTCAACTTCGGCAAAGGTGTAATCGTCGGCAGCGGCGATTGCAAGCACCTCGGCGCCTTCGGCAGCGTTCAGGAACTCGCCCTTATGGTTGAGGAGTTTAAGAGCGTTCCACTGCTTAGGGTTATGGCTGGCAGTCAGGATGATACCGCCGCAAGCGCCCTCGCCGGTCACGGCCAGTTCGGTTGTGGGGGTCGAGGCGAGGCCGATGTTCACAACATCGAAGCCCATACCCATAAGAGTGCCGACAACGAGTTTGTCGACCATCTTGCCGCTCAGACGAGCGTCGCGACCAACTACGATGGTCTTGCTCTTGACGGGGGTTGACTTCGCAATAAACTTGGCGTAGGCAGCAGTAAACTTGACTACGTCCAGAGGGCTGAGGCCCTCCCCGGGCTGACCGCCGATAGTGCCGCGGATGCCGGAAATTGACTTAATGAGTGACATATGATAATGTGATTAGATTTTTGACTCGAAATAGCGGATTTGGTAGAGATAGGGGTAGACGTTCGTAACCTCGTCTTCGGGGCCGAGATATGACTTGATTACTATATTCACCTCGCAGCCCAGGTTGAGGTACTCCAGGGGAATCTGAATGCCCTCGCCCCACTGGGTGGTGCTCGAAAGGGTCGTATTCTTGTAGCGGAACGACGTGGTGTTCGTGCCCAGGTCGGTCGCGTTGCCCGACGGGGTCCAGGTGTCATAAAGATACCAGGCCTTCAGGTTATAGCGGGTAAATCGGAAGTAGATCAGTTGGTCCTTCTCGGCTTTCTTGTCGGTCAGTCCGGAGTTGACAACCTGCATGTAGACGTTGCCATCCTCGTCCATGCGATAGAAGGGGGTCAGTTTTTCGGCTTCTTCGCGGCTAAGGCCCTGATCGGCCATGATTTGGTCGGCCGTCACAAACTCGCCGTCGGCCGGAACCGAACTGATTACGGGATAGTTGGCCAGATAGGCGTTGACGGCCTGGTTCTCGTCGGTCAGCAGATCGGCATAACTCTCCTTGTCCTTACAGGAGGCGGCCGAAAGACCTATGATTGCGAGCCCTAAGAGGGCAACGATTTTGGTTATCTTCATTGTTTCGTAGTTTCTTTAGGTAAAAATCCGTCGTAGAGCGGCATGGCGGCCTTCAGTTTTTCGATGCACTCTTCGAGCGTGCCCTTGAACTCGCCGCCGGCAGCGTTCAGATGACCGCCGCCTCCAAACTGCTCGGCACATACGCGATTGACGGGAAAGTTCCCCTTGCTTCGCATACTGACCTTAATCTGTTCGGGGTCTTCGCGCAGATAGGCGCTCCACTGAACCTGCGGGAGGGCCAACGGCTGGTTGACGAGCCCTTCGGTATCGCCCTTTTCGTAGTTGAAGCGCTTGAGTTCATCGGCCGAGAGCGTAATCATAGCGCAGCCATGCTCGGGGAAGAGTTCCATTTTCTCGCCGACGGCATAACCGTTGAGACGCATGGAGTTCAGCGACTTGGTGTTCATTGCGCGGGCATAGATGGCGTCCTTGTCAATCCCCTTGCGGAGCAGTTCGGCCACTACCGTATAGAGGTCCGGCTCATTGGAGTTGTAACTGAAATTGCCGGTGTCGGTCATCATTCCGCAGTAGATACACTCGGCGGCTTTCTTATCAATTTTGTCGAAGAGTTCGAGGCGGCAGATTACGCGAAACACGAGCATCGAGGTTGAACTCGATTCGGGGTGACTGATAGTCACTTGGGTGAAGTTCCCGGGATTGAGATGATGGTCAATCAACACCTTAGGCGCCTTGGAGGCCACGAGCGCCTTCTCCATGCGGTCAACCCGCTTCGGCTCGTTATAGTCAAGGCAGAAAATCAGGTCGGCATCGCGCAAAAGTTTCGCGCCATACTCCTCATAACTCGAAAAAGCGAGGGTGTCCCTGACTCCGGGGAGGAAGCGCAGATGGCGAGGCACGGCGTCGGGCGTCAAGACTGTAACTCGCTTTCCGATAGAGCCGAGCACGTGAGCCAGACCGAGCGACGAGCCTATAGCGTCGCCGTCGGGCGTCAGGTGGCAAGTGATGATGATGCGGTCGCTTTGGTCGAGCAACTTACGCAATTTTTCAATTTGCCGTTCGTCAATTATTCGCGAAATCATAGTGCAAAAATAAGCATTTTTTCGAAAACCGCAAAATAAATAAAAAAAAGGTAGGGCGGGGGCGATTTCCCAAGCGCCCCCAAGAAAGAGAAAGGGAGGGAGGGAGCGCTTGGCGCTTCCTCCCTTGGGGTGTCAGGTCAGGGTCTGATTACTTTTTGATGGCCTTCCAGCAAACGGCGGCTACGAGAGCGCCGGCGAGCGGGCCTACAACCATAATCCAGAAGTCGCCCCAAGCGCTGCAGTCAAACACGGCAGGACCGAACGAACGGGCCGGGTTAACCGAGCAGTTGTCGACGGGAATACCTACGATGTTCACGAGGCCGAGAGCCAGACCGATAGCGAGGCCGGCAAACTTGCCGAAGCCCTTTTCTTCGTCGGTTACGCCGAGGATAATCAGCACGAAGAAGAAGGTCAGGAGGAACTCGGCGAGCAGGGCCATCGGAGCGGTAGCACCGGGCTGGAGCACGTTGGTTGCGAGGAATGAGTCGGGAGCGGTAGTGCCGCCATAGATGAAGCCTTCGCCCATCTGGGTGAACGCATAGAGGAAAGCAGCGCCGACGGTAGCGCCGATGAGTTGCGAAACTACGTAGCCGCAGAAATCCTTGCCGCTCATCTTGCCGCTAACGAGCATAGCGAACGAAACGGCGGGGTTTACATGACAGCCGGAAATATTGCCGATGCAATAGCAGAGACAAACGAGTACGAGGCCAAAGCAAAGGCCGATACCAAGGCCACCGATAGAGGGGCCGGCCAGGACGGCACTGCCGCAGGCAAGAAGTACCAGGAACATTGTTCCGATACCTTCAGCAAAATACTTTTTCATTTGATGATTTGGTTATTTGGGTTATTAAATACGGGGGCAAAGGTAATGATAATTTTTGAATTATCAAACCTCCCGCCCCCGTTTTGCGGTTGATTATCAGTCTTCTTTATTGGTTTCGGCGTAGGTCTTCAGCAGTTTTTCCTGCACGTCGGCGGGCACGAGTTCGTAGCCGTTGAAGCGCATTGAGAAACTTGAGCGGCCACCGGTGATTGAACTCAGCGCGGTCGAGTAACTTGCCATCTCCTTGAGGGGCACGCGGGCCGAGATTTTCTCGAAGCCGTTTTCGGAGGTCATGCCCATGATGATTGCGCGGCGTCCCTGCAGGTCGCTCATAACGTCGCCCATCACGTCGGCGGGAACCATCACGTCCACGTCGTAGACCGGCTCCAGGACCTTCGGGTTGGCGTTGCGGAAGGCCTCGGAGAAGGCGTTGCGGCCGGCCAGGCGGAAGGAGATTTCGTTGGAGTCAACCGGGTGCATCTTGCCGTCGTAGATAATTACGCGTACGTCGCGGGCGTAGGAACCGGTCAGCGGGCCCTGCTCCATGCGGTCCATCAGGCCCTTGACGATTGCCGGAATGAAGCGGGCATCGATTGCGCC
>CAYUGU010000134.1:0-3636 GCA_964444345.1 uncultured Bacteroides sp. | reverse complement strand
CGCAATGCAGACTATACAGGCTTTTTCTACAACAAGTCTTTGATTTCCGCAAAGGGTAATCAAAGCATTGGGTTTAAATCCTTAGACAACCTAATCCATACCGGCGGAGGTCCGACACTTTTGCTTACTGATATGGATGTTGCCGATTCAACTCCTCAGTTTGCCATGGATCTTGCAACCTATCTCGTATTTACAATATTAGAGGAGAAGCCGACAACAGAGATAGCAGTTTTGTCATGCTTTCGCAAATCAGCAAGAGCTCTTCAAAAAGCAGTTGCAGTCAGACTTGGAATAGGAAACAAAGTGTTGATTGACACGATTGCAAGAGTCCAAGGATTGACTACAGATGTTACAATTTTCTTCATACCGAATACGTCTTTAATCCGTTCGTTGGAACCAAGGCTCTTTAATGTTGCGACAAGCAGGGCAAAGAGTCACACGATTATAATTGCGGATAAGAATATATGCGAATTTCCTCACATTAATCATAATGTGCGTTCATTTATGGAAAAACTCAAAGCAGAATCTTGTCTTTATATCCCGGCAAAAGGGAACGATACAAAATCACTTACTAATACCAAAACAACTTTCTTATTATCATGAAAATAATTATAGCAGTTTTAGCAATCCTTTGGCTTTGGAGCTATGTGAAGTTCCGGAGGAAGTATAAGATGGACAAAATGCTCTGCGCAATGCTGGAGCATAAGTACAAGCA
Source organism: uncultured Bacteroides sp. (assembly GCA_964444345.1). Classification (GTDB taxonomy): domain Bacteria; phylum Bacteroidota; class Bacteroidia; order Bacteroidales; family Muribaculaceae; genus UBA3263. The sequence continues at coordinate 2,921 of CAYUGU010000134.1, read as the reverse complement.
GATGCCAAATCCACATATTGAGAGTGAATATGCCTCGGCCTTGATGCTCTGTCAGCAGTATCAATCCGCATTGATCCTGTTTGAGGACTTGAAGCGTAAGGGCCTCGATAGACATTTCAATTTTCTTGATGAAAACATCAAGTTCTGCAAGAAGCCACTACCATGGAGTTCCGGGGCAAAGAACCACAATGGTAGCTGGCTCCATAACTTTCTTCTTGTACGATTTGGCGGTAGGCGAATGGTAGCCATCTCCCAGGACACTTACCTTGAAGCAAATGCAATGCTCCGTGCTATGGAGCGCAATCGTTAGTTGAGTAGGACAAAGGCTGCCCACTTGTCGGGACTGTAGCCGGCTCTGCGCATCTCATTCTTTGCAGTAGTCAAGGCATCGTCAGGTGCTTGTCCGTTGAGCAGACTTGTGTAGAATCTGGTCATGAGTTCCCTGGTGGCAGCATCATCTACACTCCACAGGCTCATCAGTATGCTTTCGGCTCCTGCCAATTTGAAGGCACGTTGTAAGCCATAGACACCTTCTGTGTTACTTGCACCAAGTCCGGTTTGACAAGCTGAAAGCACCACAAGGCGACACCCTGTCAAATCAAGGTTTGAAATCTCGTCTGCACGGAGTATTCCGTCGGATTCACTGATAGTAGAAGCGATGGAGTCGTTCATCCAATATTTTTGGGAGTTGGCGAACAACAAACCTGAGTTTTGCATTGGATTCTCGAATGCTTCAGAATCGTGAAAGAATCCGTGTGTTGAGATGTGGAGTATGTAATCTTTTTGACCGCTCCTGTTTGTCAGTGACTTTTCAGTAGCGTTCTTAGAAGTAATGACGGTAGCCTTATTTTTACGGCTTTGCAAAAGATTAGCAATGTCCGTTACCTCTTTAAGAGACCCGGGCAGATAGCGTAATTCCTCACCTCTGAGAATCGTATTTTCTTGGGAGGCAGAAGACTCTAAGGAGTCGTTTGCGCTGCCATATTTTATTCCACCCCACAATACTGCGTTTTTGGCGATGAGGTTCATTGGAGTGTTTCGTGCCTTGACATCTGGTATCTCTGATGGCGAAATGACCAAATGCACATTTGAAATGTCACCCAAAGTTTTTCCGTTAGACTCAATAGGAAGTGCCGCCAATGACATCTTGTTGAATACTCCCGAGGATGTGAGATAAATATCTTTTCCATTGATCGAGGGCAATATTGATGCCAGCAACCGGTTAGTAGAGTTGCTGTCTATATAGACACCGACTCTATTATTGAGCAGTCGCGTAACGGTAGCCTTGTCACCAATGGTAGCATACTTTACTGTGCCCGATTTGTCCAACACAAGAGCATAATAAGTTTTGGCTCCTTCCACTATCTGAAGCACAACATCTTCCTTATCCAAATACTTCCTAAGCTGAGATGAGAATAATAACTTATCGGTGTTTTCTCTGCGGAAATCCATACTTTTGTTTGCCAGTTCAGATTCGAGGCCTTCAATTTCTTTTTCAAGCTGGCGTTTTTTGATATAATTACCAGGACCTGAGACATATTGGCGCGAAATGAGTTCCTTTGAAGCTTCTACATATCTATGGTATTTGTCCTCCAAATCCTTGTCATTCATGGCTGCGATTGCATTGCCAAGAGAAGATTCGGAACGTAGAAGTAGTCCGCGAAGAAACATGTTGTTGTCAAAAGCTACCGAGGCAAGTTCATTGTCGGGTTTTATCTCTACCAAATTGTTTACATAGTCAAACACCGGCATGAATTGTTTGACGAAATATTCTCTCTGCGCCGATGTCATTCCTGTGAAGTTGTGGGATATTTGTTCCCTTAACGTCTTGCTTGTTCCTCTGGCTCTGTCTGATAACTCATTCCAGTTCCCTTCTGCTTGAAGATACTTGAATTCCTTCGCATGAGCCAGTGCGTATTCGATGTCCGACTTATCGTAAGTATCTTTGATGTAATAAAGATATTTTTTCAACAGCCGTCTGCCGTCTTCGTTATCGTTGAGTTGATAGCAATAATCTGATAGCTCTCCTAACTGTGGGTATATTATGGTGTTATATTCCAGTGAATCTACAATCCTTAAGGCATATTCAAGATAGTATCTTGCGCTGATGGTGTCATTTTGCTCCAACAGCATACGAAGCAGTTCATTGAAAAGTCTTAGCTTATATACCTGATTATAGTCCTTTGAATTAGCAACATCAATAGCATACTTCTCCATTGCTTCAATCCCGGATTGAGGATTGGTCAAGTACTTACCTTGGATCAATTCAAGTCGGAATCCATCTTCAAAATTCCTTCCTTTGAGAGTCTGGTTGAGCTTGTCCTGATGTTCTTCTGATAAATAGTTGAAAAGATTATCCCAGTCCACATCATTGAAACGATTGTTGATTAGCTCACTATATTTACGGATATTAGGCAAATCACCCATCTTGAGATAGATGCGAAATTCCTCTTTTAAGAAACAAGCATCTATCATATCTTTTAAATTTTTAAGCTGCTGTTTGTTCAAGTCTTTGGGAACGTCCTCCTTAAACTTTTGATCAATCTCATGACGTAAGAGGCGATATTGTTCCAAAGCCTTCGGATAATCTCCGGTATGGACATAACAATCGGCTAATTCCTGATAATATTTGTAGGACTCGTCGCTTCCTTTAATCAGCTCCTTTTTAGTATCCATAAAAGCAATGGCTTCGTGATACTTATGGTCTGCTACAAGTTCACTGAAAACCTTATCACTCATGGAGTAGTTGAAAAGATGTACGTATTTCGGGAAAAGCATCTCGGCGAAAAAGAGAATAATGGCAATACTAAGCGCCACTCCAAGAATTGAGAGTAGTAAGTATATGTGAAATGCGAAAAAGTAATATAAATTCGCAAAAAATCCACTAAAAAGAAAACGTTTCTTTAAAGAAGTTTTGTCAT
>CAYUGU010000133.1:0-3690 GCA_964444345.1 uncultured Bacteroides sp. | reverse complement strand
ATTGCTGCGTCAGCTTAATCGGACTTTTTTAAGAATCGGCAGCGATTTCTTTGTCATTGGCGCAACTGCCCGTGATATAATATTGAATATCCTTGCCAATACGTCAGCAAGGAGAAAAGGTTCTCAACACCGATATTGGAAAAGATAATGAGGATTTCATTTTGCCTCTGAATTACCTCCTGATTATGTAAAATCACATAATAAAATCCACACATTCCTTGAAATTTGAGGAATCGATTCCTCAAATTTCAAGGAATTTGTGGATTTCGGCCTAAGTGCTGATTAGGTTGTAGCACCTGATCAGTGGCCTTGGCAGGTTCTTAATTTATTGGGGTTATCTCATTATTTGGGGTTATCTAACTCGTATCTTGAGGGCGCGGTCGCCGTGGCGCACGATGTAGATGCCGGGCTGAACACCCTTGCCGTCAGTGCGGAGACCGTCGGTGCCGTAGATTGCGGCGCCCTCGGGTGCGATGATGTCACGACCCTCCACGCGGACTGCCTCAACCATGTCGCGCACTGACTCGACGCCCGACTGATCCTCGAGCTTGAAGGCGGGCGACATCAGCTGCGACTGACTGTTGCCGGCGGCGTCGGCGAGGCTGACGCGCAGGTCGAACCAACCGCCATATGCCTTGCGGGCTACCTGGTCGAGCGCAACCTCATACTGGAAGCCGAACCCGGGCATGAAGAAATCCTCCGGACGCTCCACCACCGTCAGCTCCGTGAACTCACCCGACCCATGCGGCGCATACTCCACCTTCACCGTCGGCTGCGTCTCCCGGCACGTGAACCACATATGACCTTCCACATTATTATGGAAATCAAAATCTCCTGCGGAGAAAAGTAATCGTGCTCCCGATTTCTCGCCGATAGAATTAGTCACGTAATCATCTTTGTCGCGATATTGCATCCAGGTCAGCAGTGGTGGTAGATAATCAGACTCATTGGCAAGATCAAAATGAATCTCAGTCTCGTTGCGACCTTGCATGTTGTCAACCTTCATATTCTCATCAATTACTGATATGTCATAAACACCGCGGTTAGCACCATCGGCAAACCATCCCCAACACCAGCCATTGACAGCAGTCATATTGTCGAATACAGTTTTACCGTCAAGTTTGACATCGAGTTTCGCTGCATATAAATCAGGTTCCCGCTGTTCACCGTTCATTCCGATGAAGCTGAAATTGAAATTAGGCACAAACCAAGATGCAGTTCCGGAAGAATAGGTAATCATTGGATAGAATGATACGAAAGGTACCGAATTTCCGAAAGTTTGTGTTCCAGGAGTTGCGGTATGGGAATAAAAAGGATTGAATCCGCGTGCGCAGGAAGATGAATCCGCAATGAAGATTCCAGAGAAATATCCTTTTCCAGAGTAATTGTAGACGGGATATTGATTTCCTAAATTGGTGTAAGGGGCACTTAAAATTGATTTAGTTTCATCAAAGTCGTTAAAATCCAGCAATTCAGCATAGTTTAAAGTTACAACCGAAGTTGTGCCGTTTGTATACTTATTTAAATCACTGAGTCCAATATAACAATTAGGGGTAGTAATATCATCGTTAAAGCTAGTCATTTGACCATTAAAAATCTGATTATATCCATATATGTAACTGACTCCATAATCATACAAGGCAGGTTTGTCAGGATCATTATTGGAGGAGGGGATAAACTTGTTTTCCACGAATCGGTAATCGGATGGATCATTGCTAACTGTTATGCTTTGGTCAAGATATGCACCCATGTCCGTAACAATAACATTTCCTTCATGGGAGGTAAATATCTTAACGCAGGAACAGGAAAACTTGTGGCTCAGAGTATTTATCAAAATGTCAAAACAATCATCGAAATCCAAGATTGAACCATCATGATCACTTCGGCCACCACCTCCCCATATAGCTGCAAACCATCCTGTTGGCTCCTTATATATAGTTGTTTGTATGGTATTATCTTTGTAAACGTTGCCCTGTTCAACAATGTCTCCATCCATATTGGTCATGTCGCTTTTTGCAAATTCACCGTTTGGGAGCTTGGCTTTAAATGTTATGCGATTAACAGCATCTGCAGTATCAAAAGTAAGTGATGTTTCCGAGTCTATATTCAGGTCCTCCTTGATGATATGTATCTGAGGGGTAGCAGGGGCTACTGGACTGTATATGATATTCACCCAATAACTTCCTTTAGGAACCCTTACACTGAAAGTCTTTGAACCATCCTCCGGAAACTCTACCCAGGCACCTTTGTTAGGGTCGACAGGGTCATGAAAAAACATATGTTCGGGGTAATATTCCCCGTTGTCGTAAACCAGGGTTATGTTTACAGTTACCTCCTCCGCTTCGGATTTCTGAAGAGTGCCGATGTGTGAAGTTGGGGAAACCTTGTTGTACATCTTTAATTCTGACTTCGACCCCCGATTGGAAAGGAATGTATTAGCTTCTTTTACATACACCCCTGGATTTTGGGCGTTCGCAACTCCGCTCATGGACAGGAATCCGAGCAGCAGTGCGACTACTAATAGGGTAGATTTTGTTTTCATGGAAAACGGTTTTTATGGTTTGACTTTAAGTTAAGGATGGCATAGGACGTCTCTACCGCCATCCGAATACAAATTTAAACTTTCATTTTCAACCACTCCAAACTTTTCTTACCCAAACGCTTTTGTAACCCTTTTCAAGTACACTTACCCAACACTTAAAAAAGAACTAAAACACTTAGTATCAATAAATAATTTCCCACATTTGCTCCGCAAAAAATTTAACCCTTTCCAAAGCCTCAAGATAGGGTTTTCAAACTTTACGTTTTACGCCGACCATCCCCGGAGGGGATGAATTGCATATTAACCGGGGGTTCCCGCGCAGCGGAACCCTCGGATCACCTCCCCGATACCATATACACAGCCCGGGACGGGGTGAATTATTCAGCATGCCATAGTTCACCCCGTCCCGGGCTGTGGTGCGCCTGCTCGTGAGACCGAGGGTAGGCATTGCCGCGAACCCCCGGTCGTACATTTGTACGGTTAAAGATTTATTAATACATTTACCGAAATAATTCAGGATATTTGGCATGGAATAAGGCAGACCCCCGGTTGGCAAAAACCGTTATTAACGTTCGGTCCCCATGCTTTTACATCTAAAGACTGGATAGTTCGTTGGGGCAGTTGTACTGACCCCGTGTTTACGACGAGAGTGCAAAAGATGTAACTCCTGACAAAAATTTGAGATATGACATACGTTGGAATCGACATCAGCAAAGCGACCTTTGTGGCGGCTTTCCCATCCGGGAAAGGCTATTGTACCGAGACATTCACCAATGACTCCAAGGGTATCCGTAGGTTCATAGGAAAACTTTCTGCGGAGACTCATCACTGTGTAATGGAGGCGACCGGCAACTACTGTTTCCTGTTGCTTTATCTCCTTGAAAAGTCCGGCATCACCTCTAGTCTTGTAAACCCAAAGAAGATTAAAAATTACTCTCGGGTAATGATGTCGGTCACAAAAACCGATGATATGGATGCCCGTCTAATCGCCGATTATGGCGAGAAGATGAAGCCAACTCCATATAAGCTTCCATCAGAAAGTCTGATGCTTTTGAAACAAAAGAAAACAGTTATCCGTCAGCTTCAAAAGCAGCTCACGGCCACGAAGAATCTTCAGTCATCGCTTGAGCCACTGCCTGTTAAGGATA
>CAYUGU010000132.1:0-3695 GCA_964444345.1 uncultured Bacteroides sp. | reverse complement strand
TTAAGGAGCACGTTATAGCGCGGCTTGTACTCCTTGATCATCGAGTTTTCGAGGTTGAGGGCGTCCTGCTCCGTCGGCACCACTATGTAACTTACGTCGGCAATGGCGCGGACGAGCAGGTTTGTGCGCACCACGTCGTGCGTGCGGTTGAAGTAGGAACTGACGCGCCGCTTGAGGTTGACGGCCTTGCCTACGTAAATTACCGTACCCTCGGAGTCATAATAGGTGTAGACTCCGGGGGTAGTAGGCATGCGCGAGATTTTGTCGCGCAGTTCTTGCGATTTCTCGTATTTCAATAGGTGATGAGCGAGGTGACTTCAGCGTCGGCGGGGAGTTTTTCGCGGCCGTTGAGGGCGCTGATTTCGATTATGAAGTTGATATAGATTTTCTTCGGGTTCATTGACTTGATGAGTTCGTAGGCAGCGGCCATGGTGCCTCCGGTGGCGAGCACGTCGTCGTGGAGCACTACCACATCATCCTCCGTGATTGCGTCGCGGTGAATCTCGATGGTGTCCGTGCCATACTCCTTCTGATAGGTCGTGGAGATAGTGTCGGCGGGGAGTTTGCCGGGCTTGCGGGCGGGGACGAAGCCAGCGCCGAGCTCGAAGGCGAGGATGGAGCCGCCGATGAAGCCGCGGCTTTCAATGCCGACAACCTTGGTTACACCCTTGTCGCGATAGAGTTGGCCGAGGTCCCAACCGATGATGTGGAGGGCACGGGGGTCCTTGAATACGGTGGTGAGGTCCTTGAAGATTACTCCCTTCTGGGGGAAGTCGACCACGTCGCGAACGTGTTTCTTAATGTATTCCATTTCGTGAAAATTGGTTGTTAAATGGTTGAATATTCGTTGGTTAGTTATGTTCCACGTGAAACAATCGGTTTATTTGCCGAGCATTAGCAGCAGCACGTTGATGTCGGCGGGGGAGACGCCGGGGATGCGCGAGGCCTGGCCTACGTTGTCCGGTTTCATGGCCGTGAGTTTCTGGCGCGCTTCGGTGCTGAGGGCGTGAATCGATTCGTAGTCGAGTTTGTCGCCGAGGGTCACGTGTTCGAGATGATTCATGCGCTCGGCGAGTTGGCGCTCGCGCTCAATGTAGCCGGAATACTTGAGGCGTATCTCCGTGGCCTGGCGCACTTCGGGCGTGAAGGCGGCGATTTCCGGTTCGAGGCGGCTGAGCAGGTCGAGGTCGACTCCCGGGCGCAGGAGCACTTCGGCGGCGCGCACCCCCTGGGTGGTCGGGGCGGAGCCGACGCTTTCGAGCAGGGGGTTGAGGTCGGCGGCGCGGAGCGTGCGGGAACGGAGCAGTCCGGTGAGGGCTTCGATTTGCTGCTCCTTGTCGCGCAGAAGGTCGAGGCGGCGGTCGGAGGCGAGGCCCATGGCGTGGCCCGTGGGGGTCAGGCGGAGGTCGGCGTCGTCCTGGCGCAGCAGGATGCGATATTCGGCGCGGGAGGTAAACATTCGGTAGGGTTCGTCGACGCCTTTTGTGACGAGGTCGTCGATCAGCACACCGATGTAGGCCTGGTCGCGTTTGAGCACCAGTTGCTCCGACCCGCGGGCATAGGCCGAGGCATTGAGGCCGGCAATCAGCCCTTGGCCGGCGGCTTCCTCATAGCCCGTGGTGCCGTTGACCTGCCCGGCGAAGTAGAGGCCTGAAATCAGTCGGGTTTCGAGCGTATGCTTCAACTGGGTGGGCGGGAAGAAGTCATATTCTATGGCGTAGCCGGGGCGGAGAATCTGGACGTTGCGCAGCGCCGGGATTGTCTGCAGGGCGCGCATCTGAACGTCGAAGGGGAGCGAGGAGGAGAATCCGTTGAGGTAATATTCGGTGGTGTCGGCGCCTTCGGGCTCCAGGAAGAGGTGGTGCTCATCCTTGTCGGCAAAGGTGACTATCTTGGTTTCGATGCTGGGGCAGTAGCGGGGCCCGATGCTCTGAATCTGCCCGTTGTAGAGGGGCGAATCGGGGAGCCCTTCGCGGAGAATACGGTGTGTATCGGGGTTGGTGCGGGTCGACCAGCAGGGCAGTTGCGGAAGTGTCGGGCCGCTCTCGGGGAGGAAGGAGAACTTGCCCGGCTCGGGGTCGCCGTCCTGGCGGGTGCAGAGGCTGAAATCAATCGTGCGGGCGTCGAGGCGCACGGGTGTGCCGGTCTTCATGCGGTCAGATTCAAAGCCGAGGCTGACGAGTTGTTCGGTCAGTCCGGTCGATTTCGGCTCGGCTACGCGTCCGCCGCCAATCTGCGTGCGCCCCACGTGCATCAGCCCGTTGAGGAAGGTACCGGCGGTGAGTACTACTGCTTTGGCGGTGAAGGTGACGCCCCAACCGGTCTTTACGCCCGTGGCTTTACCGCAGGAGGTCAGTATCTCCTTGACGGAGTCCTGCCACATATATAGTCCCGGGGTCAGTTCGAGTTCGCGGCGCCAGCGGGCCGAGAAGGCCATGCGGTCGGCCTGCGAGCGCGGGCTCCACATTGCGGGTCCCTTGCTTCGGTTGAGCATTCGGAACTGGATAGAGGCGGCGTCCGTAACCAGGCCCATAGCGCCGCCGAGGGCGTCGATTTCGCGCACAATCTGACCTTTGGCTATACCGCCTACGGCCGGATTGCAACTCATCTGTGCAATCTTGTTCAGGTCCATAGTTATCAGTAGAGTCTTCGCCCCGGTGAGGGCGGAGGCTCTCGCGGCTTCACAGCCGGCATGGCCGGCGCCGACAACTATTACGTCGAAATCAAAAATCATAACTGTTCGGCAATGGTTTGCTGGAGGAGGAGCAGGGCTTCATCCTCGTGTTGCTCCATAATTTCACGTTCGCCCGGGCCTTTGTCGTTGATTCCGCAAAGGTGAAGAAGGCCGTGGGCAATCACGCGGTGGAGTTCGCGCAGGGGGTTCTGGTTAAACTGTTCGGCGTTGGTGGCCACCGTGTCGAGCGATATGTAAATGTCGCCGCTGACCATCGAGCGCTTGCTGTAGTCGAAGGTGATGATGTCCGTATAGTAGTCGTGGTCGAGAAACTCACGGTTCACGCTGAGTATCCCTTCGTCGTCGGTCAGGATGTATGTCAGCGTGCCGATCTGTTTGGCGTGTTGGGCCGCCACTTTCGGAAGCCAGAGGTCAATAACCTCCTTGACGATAACCTCGGGAAACTCTACGTTTTTAGTTAACCAGTTGATAGTCATTTAGATAGGTGCGTAATTAGGGAAATTAACAAGCCAAAGTTACGCAATTTTTTTGGAATAGAAAACAGTTTTCGCGAAAAAGTACTTAACTCACTGAATAAGCGAGTGTTATGTAAAATTAACCCTTACGAGAATCGAATATTTACCTCCGCCCGCCCTCCTCCCCGCCAAAAATCCCACGATATGGAGGTGCCGTTCGCCGAACGGCACCACATTCGGGACGCTGGGGGCGCTTGGAAATCGCCCCCTCCCTACTTTTTGCTTTAAGGGAAAGGCGGCGTCTCGCCGCCGTTGTTGCGCCCCCGGTGTTTTTTCGGTCGTCACCGTGGTCCGTTTGAGGACAAACGGACCTCCCCATTTGTTGCCTCACCGGGAGGTGCGCCGCTCCGTCGGCGCACCACATTCTCGACCCAATGGTACGGCGACGGAGCGCCGTACCTCCCGGTGGGAGGCGCCTCCATATTTTTTGGGTGCAGATTCAAAAACGAAGTGCAAAATCTTCGGGATTGATTAGTCGGCATCAC
>CAYUGU010000131.1:0-3726 GCA_964444345.1 uncultured Bacteroides sp. | reverse complement strand
TACTTTTGCCTCCGGAGCAACCATCAAGGTTCCCTCCGGCTCTATTGACGATTACAAAAACGCTTTAAGCAAAGACGCGAACTACAGTACTTACACATTTATTGAATATTAACCTTATGGAAGACAAAAACGATGCCCGAAGAATTGCTGACGGTATGACTGATCAAGGAATTCCGGTGGTGGTGCTGATTGCATGCTCAAGCCGCAAAGAGCCAACTGCAACCATAGCCGAGGATTTATACATCGGTGACTTATTCAAACTGTCGCTTGAATATGCCCTGAAAGTTCTTGGTGTACCAAAGAGTCGCATATTTGTCCTCTCTGAAAAATATAAACTACTCGGTATAACAGCCCAAGCAACAAACTACAATCAATGCCTCCGGAAAATGAGCGCGCAACATCGCCGCAATTGGGCAACGCAAGCCGTAGCGAGATTACGAGCCATATATAATCCGCTCACCGACTATCACTTCGAGGTTCTTGCAGGAATCCCTTACTACGAAAACTTTAATAAACCCAACTTTAACTTCAACTTTAACGCGCCTCTAACCAAGTATGGAACAATTGGCAAACAACTGAACGCCCTCAAAAACGCGATTAAGACCAACACCATACTTTAACCCCTGCGGCAACAAAGCATACACTGACTAAACTACGAAAAAAACACCACACCTAAGGGAAAGGCGAGTGGACGCGCCCAACCCCTAAAGGCGCCGTTCGCAAAACGGCGCCTTTTTTATCGATCCGCCACTTGGGCCTCACATGGTGGCGCCGTTCGGCGAACGGCGCCACGCCCGCCAAGGGAAAGGCGACGTCCTCGTCGCCGCCGTTGAGGAGGGGGTGCAGCCCGTGCAAAACCCGGGAACGGCCACGCGCCCCCGCGTGGCAGACGCGCAAGCGTCTTTGATCGCAATTGCCTTATACGCTGCTCGTTGGCGCTTCCCCGCCATGCACGCGAGGGCGCGTGCAAATCCCGCCAAAGCCAGCCGCGTAGCGGTGCCCCCTAAAGACGAAAATGGTGCCGCTCGGCGAGCGACACCTCCATATGCTCACCCTTGGAGCCTCACATGGAGGCTCCAAGGGAAAGGCGACGTCCTCGTCGCCGCCATCGAGGGAGGCAGCCCGTGCGAAACACCGGGAACCGCCACGCGCCCCGCGTGGCAGACGCGAAAGCGTCTTTGATCGCAATTGCCTTATACGCTGCCCGTTGCCGCTTCCGCGCCATGCACGCGAGGGCGCGTGCAAATCCCGGCAAACCCTCCGCGTAGCGGCGCCCCCCTAAGATGAAAATGGTGCCGCTCGGCGAGCGACACCTCCATATGCTCCCCGTCAACCTCGTGCATTTTGCAGTTTGGGGAATTTTGCTTAAATTTGCCGATAGAAAATTTATCCCATTAAATCCGATACCAATGCAATCAATAAAGTATTCAGTCCTTGCGGCCCTGGCCGTGGCAGCATCGGTCAACCTTTCGGCCGCTACGGTTACGCGCCTCAACCCGACGGCAGTCGAGGTGAAGGTCGGCGCCGACAAGCAGCCTCTGCTCATAGACTTCTACGGCCCGAACGTCTTCCGTCTGTTTGCCGACCCCAAGGGGGGCGTTCCGCGCACTCCGGAGGCGAATCCGCCGGCCGAAATCCTCGTCAATAATCCGCGCACCAAGGTGGGCCCCGTGGTGGTTACCGACAAGGAAGATGGCAGCGTGACCATCCAAACCGACCGCATCAACATCAGTTTTCCGGCCGAGGGCGAAACCTTCACGGTCACTGACCTCGCAACGGGCCGGCAGGTGGCCGAAATGCTCTCGCCCGTGGCCTTCGACGGGCGCAAAACCTCGCTTAAACTGCGCGAAACCCCGGGCGAATACTTCTATGGCGGCGGTGTGCAAAACGGCCGCTTCTCCCATAAAGGAAAGGTTATCGACATTGTGAACACCAACTCCTGGACCGACGGCGGCGTGGCCTCCCCCACTCCTTTCTATTGGTCGACAGGGGGTTACGGCCTGCTCTGGCACACGTTTGCCCCCGGCGTCTACGACTTCGGCGCGACCACTCCGGGCGAAGTGAACCTGAGCCACCAGACGCCCTATCTGGACGTATTCGTGATGGTCGACGAGAGCCCCACCGGCCTGCTCAACGACTTCTATCAACTGACGGGCAACCCGGTCCTGATGCCTAAATTCGGCTTCTACGAGGGGCACCTGAACGCCTATAACCGCGACTACTGGAAGGAAGATGAAAACGGAATCCTCTTTGAGGACGGCAAGAAATATAAGGAGAGCCAGACCGACAACGGAGGCATCCGCGAGAGCCTCAACGGCGAACTCCCGGGCAACTATAAGTTTTCGGCCCGCGCCGTGATTGACCGCTATAAGGCCCACGATATGCCCCTGGGCTGGGTTGCTCCAAACGACGGCTACGGAGCCGGCTATGGCCAGACCTCCACGCTCGACGGCAACATTGAAAATCTCCGCCAATTTGGCGAATATGCCCGCAAACATGGCGTCGAGATTGGCCTGTGGACACAGTGCTCGCTCAGCCCCGACCTGAACGTAGCGCCGCTGCTTCAGCGCGACTTCGTCAAGGAGGTGCGCAACGCCGGAGTCCGCGCCCTCAAGACCGACGTGGCCTGGGTCGGCGCCGGCTACTCCTTCGGACTGAACGGAATTTCAGGGGTTTATGACCTGATTCCCTACTATGGCGACGACGCCCGCCCCTTCATAGTCACGCTCGACGGCTGGGCCGGCACTCAGCGCTATGCGGGCATCTGGACCGGCGACCAGACGGGCGGACAATGGGAATATATCCGCTTCCATATCCCGACGTATATCGGCGCAGGCCTCTCCGGTCAGCCTAACATCAGTTCGGACATGGACGGCATTTTCGGCGGCAAGAATATCCCCGTCAACGTGCGCGACTATCAATGGAAAGCCTTCACTCCCACGCAGTTAAATATGGACGGCTGGGGCTCGAACCCCAAGTATCCCCACGCCCTCGGCGGCGACGCGGAAAAGATTAACCGCGCCTACCTGAAACTGAAGTCGGAACTGATGCCCTACGCCTATACCTATGCGGCCGAAGCCATTACGGGTCAGCCGCTGATTCGCGCAATGTTCCTCGACTATCCCAACGACTTTACCCACGGCGTTCAGACGCGCTACCAATTTCTCTACGGCCCGAGCCTGCTCGTAGCCCCGATTTATCAGGCCACGCGCTCCGACGCCGATGGCAACGACATCCGCAACAACATCTACCTGCCCGCCGGACGCTGGTTTGACTACTTCAGCGGCCTCGCCTACGGCCGGCCGGACTCCGACATTGTCCTGAACAACTTCGACGCGCCCCTTTGGAAACTCCCCGTCTTCGTAAAGTCCGGCGCCATCATTCCGCTGGTTAACCCCAACAATAACCCGACGGAAATCAACACGATGCAGCGCATCTATGAGTTCTGGCCCGACGGCAAGAGCGAACTCACGGAGTATGACGACGACGGCACAACCGAGGCATATCGCCGCGGCGAGTATGCAACGACCCGAATCACCTCCGACCTCAACGACAAGGGCGTGCTGAAAATCAACATCGACCCGACCGTCGGCTCCTTCCATGGCCTTTACAAACTGAAACGCACGGAATTGCGCATCAACATCACCTCCGAGCCCAAGGAGGTCTACGGTCTCATCGGCGGCTCGAAACTGAAACTGACCCACGCTACCGAACAATGGCAATATG
>CAYUGU010000130.1:0-3737 GCA_964444345.1 uncultured Bacteroides sp. | reverse complement strand
TATAGCGCAACAAGCGAGAAAAGGGAAGGTTGATGAAAAGTGAAAGATAAGATATTTAAAGTAATTAAAAGTAGAAAATCTATAAGAACTATGGCTGCTGCGTTAGCCTTAGTTACAACATTAACAAGTTGTTCTTTATTTGGAAATAATAATGATATTCCAGAGGAACCAACTGTAAGCTATGAACAAAATATTGATGATGAGCATAATCATGATCATGAAAATAACAATGTTGTTATTCCACCAAATGTTATAATAGGTGATGATAATAACAATAGCCATACTGATACAGAGGTTGGCGATAAAGATGATGAACAAGATAAGGATAAAGATAATGAAACAGTTACGAATCCAATACTAGATAGAAATGGTAATGAGATAACTGTTGATGAAAATGGACGTTATGTAGTTAATGGACTAGTAATTCCAGATTTATCTAAATCAAGTTATAAAGGTGTTTCAATAGTAGATGCTTTATATTTAGAAGGATATGATTATAATTTTGCGTATCTTAAAGAGTTAGCAACATATTTTGATATTCAAAATTATAGAGGTACTGCTGAACAAAACACATTATTATTAAAATACTTAAGAACATGGGCTGTTGATTTAGGATTAAGTACAGGAAAAACAGAACAAACAAATCCTGGACAAACAAATCCAGGGCAAACAAATCCTGGACAAACTGATCCTGGTAAAACAGAAACTGAACAACCAGGAGTTACTGAAGAACATAAACATCAATATGGACAATGGATGAGCTATAATGATGAATTAGAATATAGAGGATGTTCTTGTGGTGATATCGATTATAGAGAACACTCATATACTGTATGGGTAGATCTACATAATGGAACAGAAGCAAGACAATGTACTTCATGTGGACATATGATGGTACGTGATATTGTTGAAGAACATACTCATCAATTTGGTGAATGGTCTTCATATAGCGATACTCTTGAAGCAAGAGAATGCGCAGAATGTAATGAATTAGAATTTAGAACTCATAAATTTACAGACTGGACTGAGTGGACTATTGATGGTGATATCGAATATAGAACTCATTCATGTTTAAACTGTGGACATGAAGTTAAAGAAACTAGAGCTTATGAACCAGGTGAGACTCATACTCATTCTTATAATTGGGTAGTTACAAAACAACCAACTTGTCAAGAAGCTGGTGAGGAATCTTATAAATGTTCAGAATGTGGGAAAGTTCTTTCTACAAGACCTCTTCCAACAATTGGACATAAATTAGGTGCTTGGGTAGTTGTAAAACAACCTACTTATACAGAAGAAGGATTGAAAGAAGCAACTTGTTCAGTATGTGGGGAAGTTGTACAACAATCAATTCCTAAAAAACAAAGACCAGGACATGAACATAGTTATGTTAGTAAAGTAACAACTCCAGCTACATGTACAGAAGCTGGTGTAAGAACATATTCTTGTACAGGATGTGATTCTACTTATACAGAAGCAATTCCAGCACTAGGACATAACCTAGTTGGAAAAGTAACAAAGGAACCAACTTGTACAGAAAATGGAGAAAAGACTTTCTCATGTTCAAGATGTGACTATACTGAGACTGTAACTATTCCAGCAATCGGACATGATTGGGACGAAGGTGTAGTTACAAAACCAGCTACAGAAACTGAAACAGGTATAATGACTTATACATGTAAGAATTGTGGAGAAACTAGAGAAGAAGTAATTCCAGTAATTGGACATGAACATAAATGGGGAGATTGGGAAGTAACAACTCCAGCTACATGTGACACTCCAGGAGTTGAAACTAGAACATGTAAATGTGGAGAAACTCAAACAAGACCAATTCCAGCACTAGGACACGAATGGGGAGAATGGACTGTTACAACTCCAGCTACATGCGATACTCCAGGTGTAGAAACTAGAGTATGTGAAAATGGACACTCTGAAACTAGAACAATAGATGCATTAGGACATGCATGGGATGAAGGTGTAGTTACAAAAGCACCAACAGAAACTGAAGATGGTATAATGACTTATACATGTACTAGACCAGGATGTAACCATACAAAAACAGAAGTAATTCCAGCAATCGGACATGAACATCAATGGGGAGAATGGAAAGTAACAACTCCAGCTACATGTGAAAACCCAGGTGTTGAAACTAGAACATGTCAAAGTGGACATACAGAGACTAGAGAAATTCCAGCACTAGGACACAAATGGGGAGAATGGACTGTTACAACAGCACCTACTTGTGATACTCCAGGAGTTGAAACTAGAGTATGTGAAAATGGACACTCTGAAACTAGACCAATTGCAGCATTAGGACATGATTTATCTACAGTAACAGTAGATCCAACATGTACAGTTCCAGGATCTACAACAACAACATGTTCAAGATGTAATTATAAAGATGAAACTGCTATTCCAGCATTAGGACATGATCTTGGAGAATACGTTCAAACAAAAGCTTCTACATGTTCAGAACAAGGTGAAGAAAAAGCAACATGTCAAAGAGAAGGATGTGGACATTTTGTTACAAGATTCTTGGATAAGCTTGCACATACATTAGGAATAGTTTCTCATAAGGATGCAACTTGTACACAAGACGGATCAACATTAAGTAAATGTGAATCATGTGGTCATGAGGAAACTGAAACGATTCCAGCTATAGGACATGCTTACAAAGTTGTTGACACTGATGAATATGATGACTATCTAGAAGGTGTACATGTAACTATATATACATATCAATGTGATAATTGTGGACATTCTTACGAGAGTGACCCTATAGAAGAACCAATAACTATAACTCCAACTGGCCATGTAGTTAGATTAGAAGTTGAAGACACAGCATCTGTTGTTCAAGAAGAAAATGGCGCTGTTGAGGAGACTATAACTGAAACTGAAGAAGTAAAAGATGAAGTTACAGAGGAAACAAGAACTGAAACTGAGGAAGAAGTAAAAGCCGAAGTTGAAGAAGAAACACAAACTGAAACTGAAGAAGAAGTAAAAACTGATTCTGATGAAGAATTAAGTGAGTTACAAGAAGCATATGATGAATATGTAGAGCTAGTAACTGAGTTACAAGAACAAGATACTCATGAAAATAGTTACAGTGAAGGTGAAATGAGCTTGACATTAACACCTGAAGCTTAATATAATATAGTTATGTAATATATACAAAAGGTTAAGGTGTGATACTATGAATACAAAGAAAAGGTGGTACCAAAGTATTAGTAATTGGCTTATGCTTATAGCTTGCTTGATATTAGTACCAATATTAATAATGAATTTATCAATATTGTTTCAAGCAAATACAGACGCAGATAAAGTGCCAAGTGTCTTTGGATACAAACCTTTCATTGTATTATCAGGATCAATGGAAACCGATATCAAGGTGGGAGACCTAATATTAACCAAAACGGTCGATCCTACCACCTTAGTTATTGGTGATGTTGTAGCATTTAGAGATGCCGCAGGAACAATTACTACACACAGAATTATTGAAATGGTTGATTGTCATCAAGATACTTGTTTTATAACAAAGGGAGATAACAACTCATCACAAGATCAACAATTAGTAGAACTTTCAGATGTTGAAGGTATCTATGTTGGAAGAATACCTGGTGTAGGTAATATGTTAAATTCACTAGCCGAACCAACAACAATAATAATTGTTGTGTTAGGAATCACTGTTATATTTGCAGTAGCATTCATGATTTCTAATAAGAAAAATATTTCTCAAG
>CAYUGU010000129.1:0-3746 GCA_964444345.1 uncultured Bacteroides sp. | reverse complement strand
GGAGCCTTTATCGAACTTACCGCCGGCGTGAAGGACGGTCAGAACGACTTCGAGCGCGCTCTTATGCTCTTTTTCGTGCATATCTACGGGGATACCGCGGCCATTGTCGATTACGGTAATTGAGTTATCCTCGTTGATAATTACGTCTATATGGTCGGCATATCCGGCAAGAGCCTCGTCGATTGAGTTATCAACAACTTCGTAGACCAAATGGTGAAGGCCCTTGGTAGAAATATCGCCAATGTACATAGCCGGACGCTTGCGAACCGCTTCCAGGCCCTCGAGGACCTGAATAGAACTTGCGCCATAGTCTGCGCCGGACTTTTCTTCGATTTCTTCTGTCATATATATGATATGGTTTATTGGTCTGCAAAGTTACGAATTTTTTCGCTTTTTTGCAAAAAAATTTGGTAGTTAAAATTAAATGTCCTACCTTTGCGGTGTAGTTATGTACATCAGTACAACACCACTCAACCCCGAATATTCACTTTAAACCCCTATCCTACAATGAAAAAAATCCTTATTTTCGCCCTGTCGGCCGTCGCTGCTCTCAGCGCAAACGCCCAGATTCTCTGGAAAGTCACCGGAAATGGAGCCAAAGAACCGAGTTACTTGTTCGGAACACACCATGTTGCTCCCGTAACGATGCTGACCGAAGTTGAAGGCACGATGCCGGCCCTCGAAAGCGTCCAAACAGTTATGGGCGAAGTTGACATGATTTCAAGCCCCGAGCAGATGCAGCAAATCGCCATGGCCTATGCCGTTGCCCCCGCCGACTCTACCCTCTCGAAAGTTCTGAGCCCCGAGCAGATTGCCCGCGTGGATTCAATTCTCGGAAAATATTCGGGCGGACAACTCAAGTGTGCCATGCTCGACATGCTCAAGCCCGCAATGGTCAGCACCCAACTCGCCATGCTCCAGACAATGACTGCTTTCCCCGGCTTTAACCCCCAGGAGCAACTCGACCAGAACATCCAGTCCGTGGCCTCCGCCAACGGCAAGAAAATCGAAGGACTCGAATCAATTGAGTCGCAATTCAAACTCCTCATGGGCAACCCGATAAGCGAGCAGGTTAAAGCATTGCTTGAATCTATTGATAAAGACGGCGAATCAATCGAAAAGGCCCAAAAACTTGCCGACGCCTACGTCAACCAGGACCTCAAGACAATTCAGGAACTGGTTATCGACTCCGAAGATATGGAGCCCGAAGATCTCGAACGACTCATCACTAACCGCAACCTCAACTGGGTTGAAACGCTCTCGGCCAAGATTCCGCAAGAATCGGTCTTCGTGGCCGTCGGCGTAGGTCATTTCATCGGCGAAAAGGGCCTGATTAACCTCCTGCGCCAAAAGGGCTTCACCGTTGAACCCGTCAAGTAACCCCTACCCTATGGAAATCAAACTTTTAGACGCTTCTTTTCGCTATTCTCCCAAGGGCGCTCCCGCCCTTAGGGAGATTACGGCGGAAATCGGCCCCGGAATTCACCTGCTGATAGGCGAAAACGGAGCCGGCAAAACCACCCTGCTCCACCTGATTGCAGGCTTGCTGACCCCGTCGTCGGGCAAATGCCTGATTGACAACACCCCCTCCTGCTTCCGCCTCCCTTCGATTCTTTCGCGCACATTTATTTGCGGGGTTAACATCGACTTCCCGATGCGCTCAATTGCCGAGATGGAGAAACTTCATGCGCCCTTCTATCCAAACTTCAGCCGCGAGATTCTCAATGATAACCTCATGGCCTTCGGAATCGAGAAGAGCACACTTCTGAGCGAACTCTCTACCGGCAACGCCCAAAAGGCGAAGATTGCCTATGCCCTGGCACTGCGCACCCCGATTTTGCTGTTCGACGAGCCTACCAACGGCGTTGACATCGACTCGAAGAAACAACTCCAGCAGATGATTGCCCGCAACATCTCCGAAGAGCAAACCGTAATTATCTCCACCCACTCCGTTTCCGACCTCGAAAACTTCTACGACGGGGTTATTGACCTCAAGGGTGGCCAACTGCAATATTCCCTGAGTATCAACGACATACTCAACCGCCTTGACTTCGTGATTTCCGACTCCGAGACGGAGAATGTAATCTACTCTGAGTCGCGAATCGGCCGCGTTCACTCCGTTCGCAAAAAGGAGTTGACCGACTGGACCGACATAGACCTTGAACTGCTCTATATGGCTGCCCGAAAAGCAAACGAAAAACTGCTTAACGCCTTGAAGATATGAAATCTACGGAAATACTTTCAAACACCGATCGTACAAGTTGGAGCCGCATAGCCATGGTGTGGCGCTTCTATCTGCCCTTCACGCGCAAGAAAATGATTGTCTTCTCGCTACTTGCCATAATTCTGGAGGCTATCACCCTGATAACCTACAAGATGCTCCCATCGGCGGAGTCTAAAGATATCATCCTGATGCTGGCGGTTATGTATATCACCGTTATTGCTTTCTCCGGCCTGGTTTTCGCCAAACCGAAAGGGCGGGAACTTCAGGCGCTCCTCCCGGCGTGCGGGTTGGAAAAGTGCATAGTGATTGTGGGCTATGTTGCTGTAGTCGTGCCGGTAATACTTTCCATTCCTTCGCTTATATCGTTGCTTATTATGGGCAAGGAATATCCGGGAGTTATTACTGCCAAATCCTTTATTGATGTCCCCTTTTCGGCTTCATTGGTCCTTTATTCGTGCCTGTTTATCATCGCGATGGCGCTCACATGCCTTTGGGCCGTGTTTGCCTCGAAGCCGAAGAATGCCGTGCGCAACGCCCTGATTGCCGTAGGCTCTTTTTATGTCGGCTTCACAGTGATTCTTTCGTTCATAATCGGGTTCATTTCAGGCTTTATGGAGGCCCAAAATGGACAATCTGAAGATTATTTGGTTAAAATATATCCGATTTTAGCGATTATTTGCGGAATTTATGTTATATTTGCACTGATAAAATGTTGCCGTGCAATCAAACGCGGTCAATATTAAATGGAATATAACAGCAACCAAACCATCTATCGGCAGATATCCGACTATTGTATCAAGCAGATAATCAGCGGAATCTGGCCTCCGGGACAACGCATTCCCTCAACCAGGGAACTCTCGCTGAACCTCGGGGTCAATTCGCGCACGGTTATCCGGGCCTACGAGGAACTTGAGGCTTTAGGGATTATCTATACCCAGCGAGGGTTTGGGAGTTTCACTCATGCCGACGTTCTTGAACGTATCAAACTGATTAAGGAAAAAGAGTTCCTTTCTTCGGGTCTCGACGACTTCATTCGCTTGGCCCGAGAAGCCGGATTCTCGATGACTGAAACGGTCGATGCGGTCAGGACGCAATGGGTGAATAGTACGAATTAAGTAACATGGCACCAGTTTCTTACCTGCAAATAGACAAACTCACTAAAAGTTACGGCGACAGACTTTTGTTTGGCGACGTAACTTTTGGCATAAACCAAGGAGACAAAATTGGCCTCATTGCAAAGAACGGAACCGGCAAAAGCACCATGTTGCGAATCATTGCCGGCCTCGAATCGGCCGACAGCGGCAACATTGTTCGCCGCTCGGGTCTGAAGGTCGCTTTTGTTGAGCAGAAGCCTCATCTCGGCGGCGAGGGGGCTACGGCTCTCTCAGCCTGCTCCGACTTCGACCCCGCAGAGGCCGAACGGATGTTGACCCAACTTGGAATTGCTGACGTCAATCAGCCGGTGGAAACCATGTCGGGCGGACAACAGAAGCGCGTCGCAATTGCCCGCGCCCTCCTTGCC
>CAYUGU010000128.1:0-3754 GCA_964444345.1 uncultured Bacteroides sp. | reverse complement strand
GGAGCGTTACGAGGATGCGCTTGCGCAGTTCCTCAATGGTCCAAATGTTTTTGATAGTTTGAATGAATCTCATTGGGGAAGTTTTAAGAGAGGTTAGAGGTTTACTTCACCTCAACGGCCTCGCCTCCGGCAGCCTCGATGGCAGCCTTGGCAGCGGCAGAGAAGGCGTTGGCGTGAACGCTGACTTTCTTCGAAAGGGCGCCCTTAGCGAGTACCTTAACCAGTTCCTTCTTAGAGACGAGTCCGTTGGCGCGCAGGGTCTCGAGGTCGATGGTTTCGAGATTCTTGGCGGCAGCGAGGGCCTCGATGTCGGTCAGGTTGATGGCCTTGTAAGCCACACGGTTGAGGCTATTGAAGCCGAACTTCGGCAGACGACGCTGCAGAGGCATCTGACCACCTTCGAAGCCGATCTTACGGCTATAGCCGGAGCGAGATTTTGCGCCCTTGTGGCCACGGGTAGAAGTACCGCCCTTGCCGGAGCCGGGACCGCGACCCTTGCGGGTCTTGTTCTTCGTAGCGCCTACGGCGGGCTTA
Organism: uncultured Bacteroides sp.; assembly: GCA_964444345.1. Classification (GTDB taxonomy): domain Bacteria; phylum Bacteroidota; class Bacteroidia; order Bacteroidales; family Muribaculaceae; genus UBA3263. Next base: position 3,220 of record CAYUGU010000128.1, on the reverse strand, counting down.
AGATTGTTAAGTTCCATATCGAATGAATTGATGATAAACTTAAGTAAATTGATTTATTATTGACTTACTGAGCGGGTTCAACCTTTACCAGGTGATGAACTGCCTTGACCATGCCCCGGATAGAGGGAGTGTCTTCAACCACCACTGTGTGGTGCATCTTGTGCAGGCCCAGGGCATCGAGAGTGCGCTTCTGGACGGCAGGAGCGTTGATGCGGCTCTTAATCTGAGTGATTGCTATTTTAGCCATTGATTTAGATTTTTGTGGGGTTGTTAAACGTTTACTTACCGGAGAAGACCTTCTCAACGCTCACGCCGCGGCGGGCGGCTACCTGAGCGGGCGATACCATCTGGCCCAGAGCGGCGATGGTAGCCTTCACGAGGTTGTGGGGGTTGGAAGAGCCCTTGGACTTGGCCAGCACGTCGGTGACGCCCACGCTCTCGAGCACTGCACGCATAGCGCCGCCGGCCTTAACGCCGGTACCGTGGCTCGCGGGCTTGAGGATGATGCGCGATCCGCCGAACTTGGCTTCAGCCTCGTGGGGGAGGGTGCCTTTATGTACGGGAACCTTGATGAGGTTCTTTTTAGCGGCTTCAACGCCCTTGGCAATAGCGGCGCTGACTTCGTTGGCCTTACCGAGGCCCCAGCCTACGATGCCGTTCTCGTTACCGACAACGACGATTGCGGCGAAGGTGAAGGCGCGGCCACCCTTGGTGACCTTGGTAACGCGGTTGATGGCAACGAGGCGATCCTTAAGTTCCAGGTCGTTAGTAGATTTTACGCGGTTCTGATTGTTTGCCATAATCTTTCTTTAGAATTTAAGGCCGCCTTCGCGAGCGGCGTCTGCCAGTGATTTAACACGACCGTGGAACAGGTAGCCGTTACGGTCGAAAACAACGGTTTCAATTCCGGCTGCGAGAGCCTTCTTGGCGGCTTCGGCGCCAACCTTGGCGGCAACTTCGATTTTGGTGCCGCCTTCGAGACCCTTCGAACTGCAACTAACGAGAGTCTTGCCGGCGAGGTCGTCGATGAGTTGAACGTAGATGCCCTTGTTTGAGCGGAAGACGGTCATGCGCGGACGTTCGGCAGTGCCGGAAATCTTGCCGCGGATGCGAGTCTTGATTTTGTTGCGTCTTGCTATTTTAGAAATCATAGTAGTTTAGGATGCGTTTGATAAGTTAAAACGGTTTACTTAGCGCCGGCGCTCTTACCCGACTTGCGGCGGATAACTTCGCCAACGAACTTAATACCCTTGCCCTTGTAAGGTTCGGGCTTGCGCAGCGAGCGAATCTTGGCGCAAACCTGACCGAGAAGTTGCTTGTCAGCGCTCTCGAGGATAATCATCGGGTTCTTGTTACGTTCGCTCTTAGCCTCAACTTTGATTTCTTTGGGCAACTTGATGAAAATGGCGTGCGAGAAGCCAAGGGCAAGTTCGAGAACCTGACCTTCGGCGCTTGCACGATAGCCTACGCCGACGAGTTCCATTTCCTTCTTGTAGCCGTTGCTGACGCCTTCAACCATATTGTGGATCAGGGCGCGGGCCAGACCGTGCTGGGCGCGGTGGTCGCGGTCGTCGCTGGGGCGGCTGACGTGGATGTGGCCGTCCTCAACGCTGACAGTCAGGTCGGGGTTGATGGTTTCTGAGAGTTCGCCTTTGGGGCCTTTGACGGTAACGACGTTTCCGTTAACGTTTACGCTTACTCCGGCGGGGAGAGCGATGGGGGCTTTACCTATTCTTGACATAATTCAGTTTCCTCCTTCTTTTTTAATAAACGTAACAGAGAACTTCGCCGCCAACCTTCTCTTCGAGGGCCTGCTTGTTGGTCATAACGCCCTTAGAGGTCGAAAGGATTGCGATACCCAGGCCGTTGAGCACGCGGGGCATATCCTTATAGCCGGTATACTGGCGGAGGCCGGGACGGCTCACGCGCTTCAGGCAGGTGATTGCGTTGACGCGCTCTTTCGGGTCATACTTCAGGGCAATCTTGATAGTGCCGCAGGGGGTCTCACCCTCTATAAACTTATAGTTAAGAATATAGCCTTGTTCGAAGAGAATCTTGGTGATCTCTTTTTTCAAGTTTGAGGCGGGGATTTCAACCACACGGTGGTTAGCCTTGATGGCGTTCCTCAATCTTGTCAGATAATCTGCAATGGGATCAGTCATTTTTGTTTGTTGATTTTAAATTGATTCGGGAGTCCCGAACAATATTTAATTTTCACACTGTTGGCTCGCACATTGGTTTTAACTGAGCGGGGAGTGCGGTGGGTTTTGAGTTGTTGTTGAAAGGGGTCCGGGGGCGGAGACGGACGCGGAGGCCTCGCGAAAGGCGCCGGGCCCGCCGTCCGGCCGGGGGCCGATGCTTACCAGGAAGCCTTGCGCACGCCCGGAATCAGGCCGGCTGAGGCCATTTCGCGGAACTGGATGCGGCTGATGCCAAACTGGCGCATATAGCCTTTGGGGCGCCCGGTGATTGAGCAACGGTTGTGCAGGCGCACAACTGATGCGTTCTTGGGCAGCAACTGCAACTTCTGGAGGCTCTCATAGTCGCCGGCAGCCTTCAGGGCAGCCTTCTTGGCGGCATACTTGGCAACCAGTTTTGCGCGCTTTACCTCGCGGGCTTTCATGGATTCTTTTGCCATATTGCTCGATTCAGTTAAATTTTGTGTGATATCAATTGTTTTTCTTGAAGGGAAGACCAAATTCCTTGAGCAGGGCGAGGCCTTCGGCGTCGGTCTTGGCCGAGGTCACGAAGGTGATGTTCATGCCCTGGAGTTTCGAAACGGAGTCGATGTTGATTTCAGGGAAGATGATCTGCTCGGTGATGCCCAGGGTATAGTTGCCGCGGCCGTCGAGTTTGCTGTCGATGCCCTTGAAGTCGCGGATACGGGGCAGGGCCACGCGCACCAGACGTTCGAGGAATTCATACATCTTTTCGCGACGCAGGGTTACCATAGCGCCGATAGGCATCTTTTTGCGCACTTTGAACTGGGCGATGTCCTTCTTCGAGAGGGTGGCAACAGCCTTCTGGCCGGTGATGGCCGTCAGTTCGTTAATGGCGGTTTCGATGATTTTCTTATCCTGAGTTGCAGCGCCGAGGCCCTGGTTGATGACGATCTTCTCAAGGCGGGGCACCTGCATCACGGTAGAGTAGTTAAACTGCTTTTCGAGGGCGGGAACGATGCGTTCCTTATAGTCCTTCTGAATGTCTGTAGCGCTCATTA
>CAYUGU010000127.1:0-3793 GCA_964444345.1 uncultured Bacteroides sp. | reverse complement strand
CTTCGTTGAAGAAGAAGTCTTCTTTGGAGGGGTAGTCGGGCCAGATGTCTTCGATTGTTTCGTAGGTTTCGCCTTCGTCTTCGAGTTCTTGGAGGTTTTCGATTACTTCCATAGGGGCGCCGGAGCGCATGGCGTAGTCAATCAGTTCTTCGCGGGTTGCGGGCCAGGGCGCATCTTCGAGTTTTGAGGCCAGTTCGAGTGTCCAATACATATCTTGTTTCGTTTTGTTTATTATTAGTTTGGGCGGCAAAGATACAATTTTTTATTGTTTCTGCCAAAATTTTTCTTCATTTCCTTCGATGTGGTTGCAAAATCGTCCGAACGTGAATAGCCAATCGCTTAGTCTGTTGATAAATGTCAGGGCGTTTGGCTCAACGTCGGCCTGATGGCTGAGGGCAACAATTTGGCGTTCGGCGCGGCGGCAGACCGTGCGTGCGATGTTGGCCCGGGCGGCAAGGAGGGTGCCTCCGGGGAGTATAAATTGATTGAGGGCGGGGAGGCGGCTTTCCATCTGGTCTATCGACTCTTCGAGGGCGGAGATGTTGGCGGGTGTGATTCCCGCGGCAGGAACTCCGGCAAGGTGGGCGCCTATATCGAAAAGGAGGCTTTGAATCCGGGTCATGAGGGCGCCTTGGTCGGCGGGGCAGCCGGGGGAGGCTATAAGCGCGCCGAGCCATGAGTTCAGTTCGTCAACCGTCCCGTACGCCTCGATGCGCGGGTCGTCTTTGCTCAGGCGCGAGCCGCCGACGATTGAGGTCATTCCTTTGTCGCCGGTGCGGGTATATATCTTCATAGCATTTCGAGTTTTTCAGTGATTATTTCGGTTACGGTATGTTTCAGGGCGGCGCGGTCTTCCCAAGTCCTTGTGCGCAGTTTGCCTTCAATGAGCAGGCGGGCTCCCTTGCGGATATATTTTTCGGCAAACTCGGCCTGGGCGCCCAACAGGACTACCCGATGCCATTCTGTGACTCTTATGGGGTCGCCTCCGGCGGGATTGGCATAAGTCTCGGTGGTTGCGAGCGATAGGTTGGCGATTGCCCGCTTTTCTTCGTAGCGCAACTGAGGGTCGCGCCCGACGTTGCCTATAAGTATAACTTTTTGATATGACATTGTCTAAAAATTTTTTCGCGAATTTACGAATATTTTTGTAACTTTGCGCTACTTATGATACTGAAATCGCTCTCAATTGATAATTTTAAGAATATCCGTAAGGCGCGCCTTGAGTTTTCGCCCAAGGTCAATGGCTTTTTGGGTAATAACGGAATGGGGAAGTCGAACCTGCTCGATTCGATTTTTACGCTGAGTTTCGGGCGTAGTTTTTCGGGGGTGCAGGACCGGATGCTTCTCAAGCAGGGCGAGGATTTTTCGCTTGTCAAGGGAACTTATCTTCGCCGGGGCGTTGACGAGGACCTTTCGCTCGGACTGTCCGAGGGAAGGCGTAAAAGCCTGAAACGCAAGGGCAAGGAGTATCAGAAGTTGAGCGACCATATCGGTTCTTTCCCTTTGGTTTTAGTTTCGCCGGCCGATGTTGACCTTGTGCGCGAGAGCGCCGAGGAGCGTCGCCGCTGGATGGATATGGTGATTTCTCAGAGCGATGCCCGCTATCTCGACGCTCTGATTCGCTATGGACGGGGGCTTGAGCAGCGCAACCGCCTGCTGAAAGATGATGTTTCTGACCCGTCGCTCTTTGAGGCGGTCGAGACAATGATGGATATGTCGGCTGACTATATATATAAGGCGCGTAAGGAGTGGGTCGACCGTCTTCAGCCTATCTTCCGCCGCCATTATGACAGGATTTCGGGGAGCCTGGAAATGCCCGGGTTGCGCTATGTCTCGCGTCTTGACGAGGCCCCGTTGCGCACTCTTTTGGAGCAGAACCGGCGTCGCGACGAAATTCTTCATCATACTTCGGTGGGGCCTCATCGCGACGATATTGAGTTGACGCTCAATGACATGGAGATGCGCCGAACGGCTTCGCAGGGCCAGTGTAAAACCTTCGTGATTGCCCTGCGTCTGGCCCAGTATGAATTTCTGCGGGAGGCCACGGGAATGAAGCCTCTCTTGCTCCTCGATGATATTTTCGATAAACTCGATGCTGACCGCGTGACGCGCATTGTTCAACTTGTTGATGACCCTGACTTCGGTCAGATTTTCATTACCGACACCAATCGTTCGCATCTCGACGAAATTATGGCTCGCTCCGGAGGCGATTATCGCCTATGGGAAGTGGCCGACGGCTCTTTTATCCCTCTTTATCACAATGAAACGAACTGAAGCACAACAGATTGGCGACATTATCCACGAGGTTTTCGTGCGCTGCGGGATGGAGGGTAACGAGGCTCGCCAGAAGGCCTGCATGATGTGGAGCGAGGTGGTTGGCCAGGGAGTTAACCGCCATACCACTCGCCGATACGTGACCGACCAAGGCGTTATGCACGTTTATCTTAATTCTGCTTCGCTTAAAAGCGACCTGTCTTTTATGCGCGATAAACTGATTGCTCAACTTAACGAATTTTCCGGTCATCCCGGAACAATTACTGACCTTATAATTCATTGATATGCAAACTGTAGAACAACCGGAATTTCCCTTCATTCTCCATACGGACGTGCAGATCCGATTTACCGACATTGATATGCTTGGCCACCTTAATAACGCCGTCTATACCCAGTTTATGGATATCGGTAAGGTAGCATATTTCACCACTATCAATGGCGGTCCGATAGAGTGGGGGAGTGTTAACCTCGTCGTGGCCAATATAAACGTAAACTATCTCCGCCAAACGACCTTGTACGAGCCGGTTGAGGTGGTCACCCGGTGTCATCGAATTGGCAATAAATCGCTTGTGCTTCATCAGCAGATTCTCAATAAGGAGACGGGCGAGGTGAAGGCCGACGGATATGCGACTATGGTCAGCATTGACTTGAAAACTAAAGTAACAACCCCGATTACGTCCGAGTGGCGTAAGAAAATCAGCCAATTTGAAGGCAGAGAGTTCTAATGGAAATATTTAATTGGGAGGGCCTCCTAATCGGAGCCTCCACCTTTATTATTATAGGTTTGTTTCACCCGCTCGTGATTAAGGGCGAGTATCATTTCGGTCTTAAGGTAAACTGGGCTTTCGCCATTTGCGGCATATTTTCGGCCGTAGGGGCCCTTTTGATTGCGAGCCTCTTCTGGTCTGCAATCCTTTCTGTCGTTGCCTTCTCTTGCTTTTGGAGCATAAAGGAGGTATATGACCAACAGGAACGTGTTCGCAAAGGTTGGTTCCCCAAAAAAGAAAAAAAGTAAAGGAGTCGTAAGGGCGCTTGGCGCCCTTTTCTCGGGCTGCAAGTGTTAAAGAAAGTTAAAAGTGGAGATTTTTGCGGATTTGTAAGTGGTGGGGAGTCAGGGGGTTATGAAAAATATGTTGTAGAGCATAAAAATTTGGGTGAACAAAAAATTTGCGTATGTCGAAAAGTTGGCGTAACTTTGCACTCGCTTTCGGGAAGCAACGGCTGCCCGCCTCGGAAGAGGGCCCCGCAAGGGGGAGGCGAAAAAGGACATTGAAACAACTTACAATAGACAACGAAGCAAGAAGTAGTGCAAGAGAGAACTTGAACTGAGGTAAAGTCATTACCGAGAGTGCGAAAAAAGAAGTCTCTTGTCAATTCTGAAGACTCTTACTAATAAGTTAGAGTACGCAGGAAACCCGAGCCGAAAAGAAATAGAGGTCTGAACTTAAAAATTGAAGATATCTGAAAAAAAGATAACTAACAACGGAGAGTTTGATCCTGGCTCAGGATGAACGCTAGC
>CAYUGU010000126.1:0-3837 GCA_964444345.1 uncultured Bacteroides sp. | reverse complement strand
CCAGTCCTCCTCGGCTACTTTTTCGTAGTCGAGGAGTTCCTGAAATTTGTCAAGTAGCGATGGGTAGATTCGATATTTAGGATGCGACTCCATCTGCAATATCATTTATATCGTTAGACTTATTGGTAGGATCTACATACTTCTTGGTCTTGACATCGAAGGTCAATCCGAGTTCTTTAGCCTTCTTTGTAATTTCGCTCTTGGCGATTGCTGCAGAGTTGTAGACGTGCTGTATTCCTTGACACCATTCTACAAACCTGTTGGCACTCTCAGCGTCAGTGACATATTCAATGTTCTGCTCGATGTCAAGTTTGAGGGCATCCAACTTCCTGTTGTTTTCAAGATTGTTCTTGATACGGTTGCGGTAGTTATCAATCACCTTCCAGAAAAAGTTGTTGTCAGCAACATTTTCTCCTTTCTCATTGATGAGAACAGGAATCTCAATGATGCCTGGCATTCCACAAGTATCCTTAGCATAGTAAGCACCGGTCGGCGTGAATGTAATGGTGCGCTTATTGCCGATGATCTGCATATATCCGACGAGGTCAAGTTCACGCATAAGGTCTGTGCCTGAGGAACCGCCAACATCAGGACGGAAGTAACGGAAATCTCCGTCTTTATCTTCTTTGTCATGGGCGATGAAGATAACATTTTTCCCAAGGACTGTAATCTCCTTGATAAAGTCAACGAACATCTGCTTCCTACGTCCGAAACCTTTCATAGAAAGCGAACCGTCGCGGTTGACTTCAACAGCATTTCCACCTTTGGAGAATGTTACATTTATCTTGATGTAGTCTTCCATGAAAGCGAGCTGCTTGCCAACAGTGTCTATAAGTACTGTATTAATCTCTGGAGTTTCCTTGATCTCTTTGAGAGCTTCTGCTGTCTCTTCCCAATTCCTCACCTGGAGGGTGGGTACCTGATGAGCGCCATTGATACGGTTAACACCTCCGTCATAGTCGAGCATGACTGCTCCTGGGGCTGAGCATGCGAGAGTTGATTTACCACTGCCGGGGGTGCCGTAGATCATGGCTACGATTCCTGGCTTTGCTACGAGTTCAGATGGTTTCTTAAATAGACTCATAATTCTTACTTTTAGTTTTATTGAAAGTGTTTATTTGGTTGTACGATTTGACGAGCTTAAAGAGGAGGATAGAGGCTCCTAAAAGGATAGAACCGGCTAATTTGGAGAGGTAGAAAGAGTTCATTGATTCACAATCGCAACAAAGAAGCAGAAATCCTATGAAGCCAACTGTAACAATGATGTTAAGGATAGGGTTCTTTTTCATACAGCAGCCCTCCTTCCTCTCTTGACTGGAGTATGGTGCAGGCACTGATATACTTTCTCAAGATCATAGATGATTACCTGTCTGAATTCTGCGAGTATCGCAGGAGCAAGGATTCCTTCCTTACGCCAATTCTGTACTGTATTGAAATGCACACCCAATTTCTCAGCAAGTGCGCGGTTGCCTCTTATAGTTGTTCTTTCCATGATCAATCGAATAAATGGTTCTTGTTTGCGTATGAGATAAACTCAGCTTGGGTATGGACACCAAGCTTGGCATAAGCCGCCTTGATGTGATTCTTGACAGTGTGGCCCGAGAGATAGAGGTTGTCTGCGATACGGTCTATCGACTCATTCTCATAGAAGAGCTTCATGACCCTTATCTCAGCCTTCGAAAGCTTTGAGTTGAACGTTGGCATACAGATAATGCCGTCATATTTGCACTCCCCTCTCAGAGGGCAATGGATCTTCTCAAAGTTGAAGATTCCATTCTTGTCATCGTGGTCCGATGTGTCAAGGTCTCCGAAGTTGCACTTCAAGAACCTGCGGACGCGCAGGAAGTCCAGATACGACTGGTTTAGCTGACTCTTGCAGTAGTTCTCACTGAGAGCCTTGTAAGCTTCAGGATAGAAGTTCTCGATGCGGACAAGTATATCTTCGATGAGGTCCTTGCTCTTTTCAGTGACTTCCTCTGTCATTCCGTCTGTCATGCAGAAGAGTTTGTCGTCACAGATGTAAAATTCCCTTTTCATAACTTTTAGTACTTTTAGTAGATTTTGGATGGCGCTCAATCGGCTGGAAATAGATTCTCGGCAGGGATACCGGTGAGTTCTGAAATCTTGTGGAAGTAGGATGCCTTGATTGGCTTGTTGCGTCCTGAGATCCAGTTGTAAGCTGTAGTCATGGTGACATCGCAAATCTCGCAGATCTTGTTGACGAGGGGACGCTTTTCGAAAGGTGGGAGCTGGTTGTAATAACTCGAAAGAGTTATTTTCTCGTCCTTTACCTCAAAAGTGTTTGTTTTTCCCATACTTTTTTCTTAAATTTGCAGTTGTGTTTAAAAGTTTATGCAAAGTTAATAGATTTATTTTAGATAAACAATAGTCTATCTAATAGAATATCTATTATTAACATTAATTAACATGAATGTATCTGATAGGCTTAAAGAATACATCACATATAAAGGATTAAAAGTAGCTGAATACGAGCGTATTGTCGGCTTGAGTAATGGTACGGTTTCAAGTATGACAGATAACACTCGCAAATCTACCTACAATAGATTATCTATAGCATCTCCAGATCTTAATATTGAATGGCTAAAAACTGGGAAAGGGGAGATGATTAGAAGCAAACCTTATCCTGTCAATGATTTTCCTCCTCGTTCAGCTTCTGACATCATAGAGGAATATAAAGGAAAAGAAGATGATTACATTCCGCTCCTTCCTATAGAAGCGATGGCTGGCACGCTTCAAGGGTTTTCAGAAGGCGTGGCATTGGAAAGCTGTCGAAAGATAAAGTCTCCAGTGAAGGGTGCAGACTGGGCAATCCAAATTTCAGGTGACAGTATGGAGCCTGATTACAGAAATGGCTCATATCTCTATATAAGGAAGATGAGAGGGTCATTCATTCCTTGGGGACATACTCTTGTGGTAGACACTTATGATGGTGTGGTTGTCAAAAACATATTTCCAGTGGAAAACTCTAAAGAATACATTGAAGCAAGGAGCATCAATCCAAAATATCCACCTTTTCAAATTGAAACTTCCAGCATCCTTGGATTCTACAGAGTCTTAGGAGGATCATTTATTAACTCAACAATCTAATATATGAAAAATATAATAATCTTCTTTTTGTTGTCTCTTCTTTCTCTGGCTTCATGTTCCAATAAAAAAGATACCAACATCAATTCAGAGATTAGGCAAGAAATGGAAGCTGATATAAAAAAATCTTTTGCAGAGTTTTTGCTAGACAATCTCGATTCAAATTATTCCAATAGCAATATAGAGGTTACAGACATAGAAGAACGACAATACGAATACAAGGGAGATTTATATGGAACGTACCAACTTCATTTCGAATACTCATTTAATGATGGCGACAATGATGTAGAAGGTACTGGGGTTGCTGTATATTCTCAGGATGGATCAAGAAGCTATGTAAGTGGGGATGAGGGAATATTTGTAGACGATATAAAAGTGAATGGAGTTAAGCAAGACTCCCAAAGTTCTAAATATAATATCTATATTCGCAAATGGGATTGAAAGAACAGTTGCTTTTGTTGTCATATAAAATCAAGGATCTGCCAAGTAAGGTTAAGTCAGAGGAAGCAACCAAGCAATCAATGATATTGCCGCTTCTTCAGATTTTGGGGTATGACATTTTCAATCCCGAGGAAGTGATGCCGGAAATTCCATGTGACATTTCCAACAAGGGAGATAAGGTTGACTATGTTATCGCCAACAATGGGAAACATGAGATCCTTATTGAGTGCAAGGAGTGCCACCAGAATCTCAATAACCATATCAGTCAACTCAGAAAATATTTTGTCGCAT
>CAYUGU010000125.1:0-3901 GCA_964444345.1 uncultured Bacteroides sp. | reverse complement strand
AAGAGCTAACTATGAAGTAAAAAAAGTGATCTATCTGGTCGCTACCGGAAGATAATTCCACATAAAAGGTCATTGAACTTACCACTTATGAAGAGGCTGTCTAAACTTGTAGGCGGCCTCTTTTTTTATTTGCCCGGCTGAATTTAACTTCCGCTAATTGTTTTGGGGTGCCAGAGGGCGGGGGGGCAGTTGCATTTGACGGTGAAGAGTCTGGTGAAGTGGGAGCGGTTGCGGAATCCTATTTATTGCCGCCAAGTCAAAACGTGCGGCATCTTTTTATTCAGCATCTGTAAGGGTGACTTCTAACAAAGCGGGGTTAGTACCAGTCGATGGCGCTGTTGTAGGAGGAGCGTTTGTCGTATTTGAGGTCGGAGAGGAGGGAGGATTTGACGGCTATGTGGAAGTTGTAACTTTTGTAGGGGCCGAGGGGGACGAAACTGGCGGTCATCGTGAAGCAGTGGAGGTCACGGCTGATGTTGCAGTTCATATAGGCGATTTTTTTGAGGTCGAAGTTGTAGGATGCAGAGAAACTGAAGTTCCAGTTGGGGGTGGGGTTTATGCTACCGCTGAAACTGAGATTCTGGGTCCATTTTCCGTTGTATTCGAGTTTTTCTTTGTTGAAGGAGCCGTAGCCGTAGTTGACGGAGTAGGTCACTGAGAGGTTCCAGGGGAAGGCCCAGTGGAGATAGCCGTCGGAGTCGAATTCGCCGGCTGAGGTTGATTTCTTTTTCGCTTTGGCCGATTTCGCTTGGTCGGCATTTTCGGTTTGGTCTTCAGATTTGCGTCGGCGGGAGAAGAGTTTTCGGAAGGTATCGTTGTTGAAGTTGTAACTGAAACTGGTTCCGGTGGAGGAGAGTCGGCCCCAGCCTTTTCCGGCAGTCAGGCGGAGGGTGTTGGAGCGATAGGGGGTTCCGTATTGGTTGAGTTTGTAGGTGTAAACGTCCCATACGGCCGATAGGTTGAGGTTGAATCCTTTTGTGAGGCGGAGAAGGATTGAGGTGTTGAGGTTTGACCAGTTGAGGGAGTCGGCGGCGAAGTTGTAACTTTGGCCTATGGTGAAGTTTTCTATAAGGGAGATTTTGCGTTCGCCGGTAGAGTCATTGTCGCTTTTGACCTTCATTTCGAGGTTATTGGCGAGCGAGAAGTTGAGGACGCCCTGTTTTCCGGTTCCGGGGACTCCGAAGGAGGCGGAGGGGAATCGGGAGTATTGCTGGCGTTTGGTTTCGCCGTTGGCGTCGACATAGTCGTAGGTTCCGTAGTAGCCCCAGAAAGGGGAGCCGAAGTCAGGGGCTCCGGAGAAGGAGAGGATGGGGGTCATTACGTGGCGAATCATCTTGATTTTCTTGCCGAAGACTCCGAGGGGCTGCCAGAATCCGTAGAGTTTTGTCGATAGGCCTATGGAGGCAGAGAAGTCGAAAACGTTATAGAATCCGTAGGTAGTGTCGGCCACTTCGGCGGCGGCGTTGGGGTCCCATTGGCGACGCACCTTCTGGGAGTACATTCGGTCGGTCAACTGAATGGAGGGGGTGATATTGATGTATTTGAGTAGTTGGAAAGTTGCGGAGATGGGGACAGAATGGCGCATTCCGTTTTTCCAGTCTTTGATGAGCGATTTATGGAAGAATTCGTCCTGTTTGGCGGTCAGGGAGTTTTGAAACTGGCCGGAGTAGGATAGTTTGATTTTTTCATACCAGCGTTCGGCGCCGACGGGGCGTTTGCGCTTGAAGGGGGCGGTCTGGGCCATGGTGACTGTCAGGTTCGGGAAGGAGACGTTGAGCATCTCGTCCGATGAGCGCTGGGTGATGTTCATCGAGGCTGAGGCCGACCATTTTGTTCCGGGGAAGCGATAGGTGAGGTTGACGGTTGAACTCTTGGTGTTTTCCGTGAAGTTATTGCTGTAGTATGAACTTACGTCTTTGCGCGAATAGCCGCTCGTAGCGAAGTTGACCGAGGCCGAGAAGGTCATATTGGGGTTGAACTTCGAGTCTTGCTGGTGGCTCCAGATGACCTGGAAGTTAGTGGCCTTGGTGTAGTCGGGCGAGCCTTTTTCGCCGTCGACCGTCCGGAGGTAACTGATAGAGACGTTACCGGCATATTTATAGCGTTTCACGTAGGCCGAGCGGGCGTTGAGGCCCCAGGTGCCTTTGGTGTAAATCTGGCCGGTCAATGCAAGGTCGATGTTGTCGTTGATTGCGAAGTAGTAGCCGCCGTTAGTCAGGTAAAAACCGCGGCGATAGTCGTCGCCGACCGTAGGGAATATTATGCCGGAGGAGTATTTTTGAGTGAAGGGGAAGTAGCCGAACGGGACGGCAATCGGGAGCGGGAGACCCGCCAGAACCATATAGGCGGGTCCGGTGACGATATTGCTTCCGGGCTTGACCTTGCCTTTGGTAATCTGGAGGTGGAAGTGGGGGTGATCGTGGTCGTCGCAGGTTGTATATCGGCCGTCCTTGATGTAAAATTCGCCGTTTTCAATGCGCTTGGCCTGTCCGCCCGTGAGGTATCCTTCGCCCTGTTGGGTGACTACGTTGGTGATATATCCGCGCTCGGTCTTGAAGTTATAACTCATTGATTCAGAGTCATAACTTTCGCTGCCCTGCGAAAAATTGGGCTTGCCTTTTGTAACTCCGAGCGAGTCGGTGGCGCCGACGGCGTTGACGTTGCTTGTTTCGAGGTCGAGGTCAATGTTGGCGGCCGTCAGTTGCAGGTCGCCATAGGTGACCTTGCTGTCGCCATACATATAGGTGTGTTTTCGACCTATAACAATCATTGAATCAGTGGCTTTGAAGTTGACGGCATTGTCGAGGTCAGCCTTGTCGCGCATAATCTTTTTGCGGGGGAGAAGGGCGACGGAATCGACAGTTTCGGCGACCGACAAAGAATCTGTCGGCTCGGCATAAGCGCCAAACAGACAGCAGAATAAGCAGATTGCTATATATATAAATCGTCGAGCCACGACCTTAATTCCATTGTTGAAAGTTAACGCAAAGTTACGCATTTTAAATGAAAAATGAAAAATGAAAGGTGAAAAATTGCTATCGGCCTCGATTTTTTTCTTATAAATAGTAAGGCGGGGGTTGCGAGAACGGGAAATTATTCGTAACTTTGCACCCGGTTTTCCACAAGTGTGATGGGAAATTTAACGTAATGTTTAATTTTGAGTAACACAAATTTAAAAACAAAATGAAGACTTTTGAACTGACCGCCGAACCCCGCATTGACCTCGGCAAAAAGGCAACCAAGGCCCTCCGCGCCGAAGGTAAAATCCCCGCAGTTATCAACGGCGGCGAAGTTGTAACCCTTCCTTACACGGCTGCTCTCAAGCCCGGTGAGAAACTCGTTGAAATCGAAGACGGCAAAGGCCTGATCACCACCGACATCGTAGTGACCAACGAAGCCGTTCGCAAACTGATTTATACCCCCGAAATCTACGCTATCGACCTCGAAGTTAACGGCGAGAAGCGTCACGCAATCCTGAAGGACATCCAGTTCCACCCCGTTAAGGACAACATTCTCCACATTGACTTCCTCGAAGTTAACGACAAGAAGCCCGTCGTTATCGAAGTTCCCGTTGTTCTTGAAGGTCACGCCGAAGGTGTGAAGGCCGGTGGTAAACTTCAGTTGAACATGAAGAAACTCCGCGTTCGCGCAATCTACACCGACGTTCCCGAGAAACTCGTCATCAACGTTGACAACCTCGGCCTCGGCAAGACCATTCAGGTTGGCGACCTCCACTTCGACGGCCTCGAACTCATCAACGCCAAGAACGCCGTTGTCTGCACCGTGGCCCTGACCCGTGCTGCCCGTGGCGCTGCTGCCGCTGCTGCCGCCGGCAAGTAATTTCAGTCTGCTATACGCTTATGAAATACTTGATTGTTGGGCTTGGGAACATTGGCGCCGA
>CAYUGU010000124.1:0-4025 GCA_964444345.1 uncultured Bacteroides sp. | reverse complement strand
TGAAGATGAGCACCAGGGCCCAGGTCAGCAGCGAGCAGCCCATGAAGGTTGCGCCACCGAAACTCGTAACCACGTTGAGCGGAGTAATCAGGTCGTTGACTGACGAACCGTTGGCAAGCACCGTGCCCGTAAGGTCAGTGAAGTTGAAAGTGCCGGTGAAGTAACTCAGAATCAGGATACCGATCAGGAAGCCGAGGTCGGCGAAGCGGGTCACGATAAACGCCTTCTTCGAAGCCGAAACGGCCGACGGGCGCTGATAGTAGAACCCGATCAGCAGGTAGGACGAGGCGCCCACGAGTTCCCAGAAAATGTACATCTGGAAAATGTTGGTGGCCACGACCAGACCGAGCATCGAGAAACTGAAGAGTTGGAGGAAGGCATAATAGCGCTGGAAGCCCTTCTCGCCCTCCATATATCCGAGCGAATAGAGGTGGACGCAGAAACTGATGGTCGTGATGACTACGAGCAGCAGGGCCGAAATCGGGTCGAGGAGGAAGCCGATGCGGATAGTCAGGTCCTTGTAGAAGTTCAGCCAGTCCTGATTGAAGATTACATGCTGAAGGCGAACGCCGTCCTCAATAAATTCGGGCGCGCCGCTGAAGAAGTAGGTGCAGGCAGTGATATAGGCCAGCACCATGGTGACGCCCATGCTGAGGATGCCGTACCAACCGGCAGCCTTATGGCTCATTTTAGGTCCGAGAAGACCGAGCACGAGGAATCCCAGCAGCGGGAGACACAGGATAAGAATGGGAATTGTAGGTTCCATGTGAATTATAATGCGGTCAATTGATTCGGTTTAACCTTTAAGTTGTTTGGCCTCGTCGGTCTCCACCTTTTTGGTGACGCGATAGAGGTTGATGATAATAGCGATTGCCAGGGCGGTTTCGGCAGCGGCAATGGCGATTGCAAAGAGCGTGAAAATCATACCCTCCTGACTCTCGGGGAAGAGGTAGCGGTTGACCACGGTGAAGTTGATGTCAACGGCGTTCAGCATGAGTTCCAGCGAAATGAGCATCGCAATCATGTTTTTGCGGGTAAGGAATCCGTAAACACCGCAGCAGAACATGATGAGGCTCGGCACCAGATAGTATAACAGTTTAATTTCCATTGTTCAGAAAGTGTGATTTAGAAAATTAACGTTTGCGGGCCACGGTTACAGCACCGATAATGCAGGCGAGGAGCAACACCGAGATGGCCTCGAACGGGAGCAGATAGCCGCCGTGGGCGGTCGAGAGCATCGCGTTGCCGAGGTCGTGCATCGTGTAGTCGGCCATTTCGGGTTTCGGCGCGAAGAGGTCGGCGCAGCGGCTCAGCAGGGCCCAGCCGGTCACTCCGGCCGTGCAGACGGCGGCGAGGATACCCCACCAGACGCGACGGTTGGCGAGTTTTTCGCTGTTGCTGCCCGGAGCGGTGGTCAACAGGATTGAGAACACGAACAGTACCACAATGCCGCCGGCATAGACTGCGATCTGCACGGCGCCGAGAAACTCATAGTCCATCATAAAGTAGACAATGGCTGCGGCAAACAGCGTGAAGAGCAGATAGGTTGCGGAGCGCAGGATTTTGCGCGTGGTAACCGTCAGGACAGAAAAGATGATGATGGCCAGGGCCACAATCGCATAAAGAAATTCCATAATTCTTATTCTTTAATTATCGCTGAGGGGGGTTAAGAATTTGCTTCGCCGGCAGCAGCCTCGGGCTTGGCGGGGGCAGCGGCCTCCGGCTTGGGAGCCGGCGCGGGAGCAGGTTCGGGATCGGGAGCCTCGGGCAGATAGTTGAGTTTCTTGACAAGCATCTCGCGGGTAAAGACGGCCTGCTCGAAGTCGTTCGAGAACTCAATAGCGCCCGTCGGGCAATTGGTTACACAAAGTTGGCAGAAAGTACAGGAACCGAGGTCGTAGACCCAGTTGACCAGTTTTTTCTTCTTCTTGCCGTCAGGCATGTCGGCCATACGGCTTTCGATGGTAATAGTACCATTGGGGCAAGAGCGCTGACAGAGTCCGCAACTGATACATTTATGGCGGCCCTCGGAGTCATACTTGAGGGTCAGCACTGCGCGGAATCGATCAGGAACATGAACCGTCGAGCGGTTTTCGGGATAACGCTCCGTCACCTTTTTAGTCACGAACTCTTTGCCGGTCACCTGCATGCCCTTGACGAGCGATGCGATGCCGGAGCCTAAGTCCTTGAAGTAATCTTTAACACTACCCATAGTCGGTTTGTGAATTGGAGTTTTATGCTGTTTTTATTTTCTACGTTAGTTTCACTTGACTTGACCGCCGAGAATATCGAGCAATTCGTTCGTAATACTCTGCTGGCGGAGTTTATTATATTCGAGGCGCAACTGCTCGAGAAGTTTCGAAGCATTGTCGTTGGCGCTCTGCATGGCCATCACCCTCGCGGCCTGTTCGGAGGCTCTGTTTTCGGCAAAACCCTCCTGAACCTGACTGAGGAGCATCAGCGGAAGCGCCTCGGCAAAAATCGAGTTGGCGTCGGGCTCAAACAGATAGGGGCGCCCGCCCGTGGCCGGAGAGTCCCCTGCCCCGCTCTTTTGGCTGACGGGAAGGAGTTGTTCGCAGTGAACGCGCTGGCGCGACGGGCTGATGAAGCCCATGTAGACAAAGTCCACGCGGTCGGTCTCCCCCTTGAGGAACTTCTGCTGAAGCCCGAGGGCGAAACCTTTGATTTCGTCGGGGGTGCTCTTGGAGTTGACCGGAGCATCGGTTACAACCTCCAGGCCCGGGCCGGCGAGTTTGGCAACCGCCTTGACCATCTTTGCGCCTACGGGAACGAGCCTGATTTCGGCCGCGGGATACTCCGCCTTCAGTTCGTTGACGTGGAGAAGGAGTTCCTTAAAGATGTTCATATTATAGGCGCCACAGAGGCCGTCGTCGCTGCCGGTGACAACAATAGTCAGATGGCGAACCTCACGCACCTCGGTCAGGGGCGAGACGCACTGAGCGTCCGCCTCAAGCAGATGGCCGATAATCGACTCCAACTGATTTCGGAACGGGAGCAAGCGCTTGATGTCGCGCACGGCCTTGTTCATCTTGGCCGACGAAATCATCTTCATTGCGCCCGTAATTTTCTCCGAAGAGCCTACGGAACCGATTCGTCCTTTTAAATCGCGTAAGGTTGCCATTGGTCAAATACTTTCAAATTAGTTCTTGAACTGAGCGGCGGTTTCCTGCGCCACTTTGGTCAATATTTCCGTGATTTCGTCGGTAAGTTGTCCGGCTTTGATTGCGTCAAGCACCTGAGTCTGATACGACGAGCGCAGAACCATCAGGAAGCGCTGCTGGAACTCGCCGATTTTGTCCATCGGGACGTTTTCGAGCAAGCCCTTGGTGCCGCAATAGATTACGGCAACCTGCTCCTCGACGGGCCAGGGTTGATACTGAGGCTGAATCAGCAGGCGTTCGTTCTTGCGGCCCTTGTCGATTACGCGGGCGGTCACTGCATCCATATCGCCGCCAAACTTGGTAAACGATTCCAGTTCGCGGAACTGAGCCTGGTCGATTTTCAGCGTGCCGGCCACCTTCTTCATCGACTTGATCTGAGCGTTACCGCCCACACGGCTCACGGAGATACCCACGTTGATGGCCGGGCGGATACCGCGGTTGAAAAGAGCCGTTTCAAGGAAGATCTGGCCGTCGGTAATCGAAATTACGTTGGTCGGGATGTAGGCCGAGACGTCGCCTGCCTGTGTTTCGATAATAGGCAGTGCCGTCAGCGAGCCGCCTCCCTTAACCAGGGGTTTCATAACCTCCGGAAGGTCATTCATCTTCTCGGCAACCTCCTGCGAGTCAATAATGCGCGCGGCGCGTTCAAGCAGACGGCTGTGGAGATAGAAAATATCGCCCGGATAAGCCTCGCGGCCCGAGGGACGCTTAAGGATAAGCGAGATTTCGCGATATGCGACGGCCTGCTTCGACAGGTCATCATAGACAATCAGGGCGTCGCGGCCCGAGTCGCGGAAATATTCGCCGATGGCCACACCGGCAAAGGGCGAATAGTAGCGCATG
>CAYUGU010000123.1:0-4066 GCA_964444345.1 uncultured Bacteroides sp. | reverse complement strand
GCCCTATTTCATATTCGGCATTTGCCCCAATGTTCATTGTAGCCCACTTGACGCTCAAACCCAAATCGACCCATTCATGTCCATTTAGTGTTCCTGATGTCCCTGGTTGAATTGGGATAGAAGATTCCGAACCAACTCCATCTTCTTTCGAGGGGTCGTATGGGAAAGTATACGAATAAGATTCGCCTAAATAAACAGTCGGATGAGATGAGTAAGCCCACTTTTCCTTAATAGTTATTTTTATCGGGTTAGATTTATTTCCATATAAACAGAGTCCATCAGTCCAATAATAAGTTTTATCATCTATAACTTCTACATCACGGAATTTCTCGTTAGTATTAGCACTTCCATAATCAAAATACCCCGACTCAACGATAATAACATAACCCAACCTATTGATGCCTGATGAAGGGATATTTGAACCGCCATATAGAACGTCAAATAAAACACAGTACTTATTGCCATCCGAACGCTGAGGCAATTTTTCTTCTACTCTAAGGTAAGGAATAAATTCCGGCTTAGGCTCAGGTTCCTTGTCCTCATCATTATTGTCCTCATCATTATCGTTATCATCATAGTCGTCATTTGAACCCGAATCCTCAGGGTAATCCTCCCCTAACTTTTTATACCAAAAATTCGAAAGTCCATCCCTAAACAATTTTTTATCAATACTATTATATGTAAAAGATTGATTCCAAACTCCGGAATCAACATCGTTATCGGAATCTATTGTAACCTGATAACCCGTACAAGTTACCTTATTACCATTCATCTCCCATCTAAAGGTAGCAGTTAGAACTGAATATGGGCCCTCGTTTTCGTACTTTCCGGTTCCGTCAGAATAAAAGTTTAATTCATACCAATGAGAACCTGCAATATTGCTAGTTGACGTGTACCATGTTCCAATGATTTGACTTCTGGAATCAATGTCAATATCCGGCTCAGGGGAACAGGCAGAAGAAGAGGCCAGCAGAGCCAAGCATAAAAGTGATATTATTTTAATATATTTCATAACTTATTGCATTTATAGAGATTTAGAATAAAAACCCGATTCCGACAAAAAGAGAAGATGAGTTTATCCTTTTTTTGCCATGGCTATATGCAGGAATAAAATCCGACCCATATCTTACGCTATACTTTGCTTTCCCATATATTCCTGAAAGCCCAATATGCCAGCCAAATTGAATAGATTCCCAAACGTTTTCTGAGGATCCCATTCCGGTTTTCTTGTCATCACTCAGATGGTTTTTCCATTGATATGCATCGTCAGACTCCTTGATCCCCCAATTTTTATAAGCATTGAAATACGCTTTATTATATGTTGATTTAGACCTTATCATCACATTAAATTTAGGATCAATTCCAAGAAACGGCTGTAGACTGAACGAATCTGATAACTTGAATCTCCAACCAGCAGAAATAGGTAAAGAGACCGCCATTAATTGCGTCTTATATATGGACTTATATAGGCTACTTGAAATATTTTTTTCCTTGCTATAAAATCCCATTTGCAAATTAGCACCAACCTCCCCGTAAAGAGGAAGCGTCCTTGCTCCATGAAAACTATAGGAGTACTCTGCAAAGAAGCCATTTAGGCTCCGCTGAGAGTCCTTTCCAAAATACCCGTCTAATTTCTTGTTAGGGGTAAAATTGATGAGAGCATACCCAAAACTCAGATAATGCTTTTCTTGATCTGTAACGGCTAAGACATTTTGAGTCAACCACAGGGAGACGATCGAAAATGTCAAAAGGATTAAAAACCTTTTCATTTTTTACGTGAATTAAAAGAAAATAAAAACATGTCACTAGTTTACAATAATATTTAAGAGGCCGCTAGTTGGTTAAACAATCAAATAAATTCGGTTCACTTGAACCATAGATAACATTGACATTCTTGTAATTCAATTTTTCGAAGAGAAGAACCTATATAATCAGTTACACCAACAAATAATGTTCGCGGAAGTCGTAAACTACTTAAAAATAGTAGGCAATACCAGGGAAAATAACGAAGAAGATTAGAAAGGAGGTAAGCAGGCGTTTAAGCATAAGCGATTGATTGGGTTTAGGGCGTCGCAATCCTCCCGCGGGCGCCAAGTTTTGGATATAAAAAAGGTGTGAGGATTGTATCTTCTGCTCTCACCCCAGTTTTCAGGTCTTGGCTACCTATCACAATAGACGAGAGCAACAGCCCCACACCGGTGCGGATATAAATCCCTCCGGATGAGGGGTTATTATCACCGATGAGGGTGCTATTGCAAGTCTTATCTTCATTGTGATTTCTAACGGCCAAGTTTGAAAACTGGAAGATTGAACTTCAATAACACCTTTGTATAAATGGAAGTGGAAACTGTCTCTACAGTCCGCTAATTTTCCGCCACAAAGTTAGCGATTTTTCTTTTCCTACACAATTTTTTTGCGATTTTTTCTATGAATTCACGCTCCCTTGAGTGGCTGTTCTCGGTTTTCGCAGTTCTGCAACACCCTCCATTCTACGGGGTTCGTTACACTTCCCCAACTTATAAATATGTTTTACAGCATTTTTCTTGCGAATTTGTTAATCCTTTTGTAAATTGCGTTTTGTAAGCCTCTTAACCAAACTAATTTTTCATGAATCGCATTACTTTTATGAAGAAGTTAATTGTCTCAACTATATCCATTATACTGTTTCTATCTCAATCATCGTTTCTCATTAACGACCCCGACTTCGATGTTTCAGTCATGGATACCACGGCGACTACGGAGCGGATTCTAACGAAGGTTTGTACTGAAAGGTCAACCGAGGAGCCGGCGCTTCCGTATGGGATTATGCGCCAAATTCAGACCCCCGGGGAGAATATTGTTTTTTCTCCCAAAAGTCTGGAGTATCTGCTTTGTATTCTCGCAGAAGGTGCGGAGGGGGAAACGGCTAAGCAAATTGCCGCAGTAGCAGGAGTTTCGTCGCCTGAGAATTTCGTTAAATATCGCAGTGAGGAACTGAAAGACTTCGAACAACGCATAAGCGAAGTTAATATAAACAACTCGCTTTGGATTGACTCCAAATATCCCGTTCACAATTCTTATAAAGAGAATTGCGAAAAGAAATTTAATGCTGAGACGTTTAATCTAAACTTCAACCTTCCAACGGCTTCAGACTATCTAAACGAGTGGATCGACAAAAAAACTCATAGCCTGATAAAAGATTTGTTCCCGTCACATTCTCCCTTGTTTGAAGATTTGATTGCAATCAATACAATTTATCTGAAAGCGGCATGGCCCGAACCCTGGACTAAACTGGAAGAGTCACAAGTATTTTTCAACTCAGACTCTACCGAAACAAAATGTCCGTTTCTATTCAAAAAAGAGAATATTCAATATGCGGAATCTGAAGATGCTATCTCGGCCGGTATTGCGTTGGGAAAGAATCGCGATTTAAGGTTATATTTCTTTCTCCCTAAGGACAAGACGGTAGACCCTATAACGCTTCTTGACAAAAAGAAAGTAACTTGGTTGCATATAGAAGAATATGGAAGGCCGGCCTATATGTTTTTCCCTGAATTTAAGATAACCTCACGTTTCGATGGACTTAAGAATGCGCTTGAAGAATATAAAATGAAGGATGCGTTCGATTCGAAAGCGGATTTTTCAAGAATATCAAAATATCAGTTAATTCTTAATCAGATAATCCAAGAGGCTAAAATTTCTATTTCAGAAAAAGGAGTCGAAGCCGCCGCCGCCACTGCAACACAAGCATATGGGTCAATATATGATGACAAGCCACAGACGCCCATTATACTGAAATTTGACCGCCCGTTTGCCTACAAGATTACCGATAGGAAAACCGGGGCGATACTTTTTGCAGGAGTGGTTTATAAACTCTGATAATGGTGCGCCGCTCCGCCGGCGCACCTCCCGGCATTGGCGTTAACCCAGTTGGTCCGTTTGGGGACAAACGGACCTCCCCATAAAAAAAAGCGGCGAACCTTGGGAGGTTCGCCGCGGGCTTATCGGGATTGGATTGATTAGCCGTTGTATTTCTTCATGACAGCGATGAGATCGAGCACCTTGTTAGAGTAGCCGATTTCGTTGT
>CAYUGU010000122.1:2337-4099 GCA_964444345.1 uncultured Bacteroides sp. | reverse complement strand
GATTTAGTTTGTCTGCGAATCTTATTTTTCACTAGCCATCGCAGAGCATCAGCCTGAGATTTACCATCGAGTATCATCTTCCAGCACTCCTTGATGGCATCAAAGATAGGGCTAGGGACATAATGTCCAGAGAATTCGTCACGGATATATCCCCATTTTGGCGTGCCAGAGGAAATGCCACGTTTGAGATTCTTTTGATGCCCCAATGCGACACGCTCAGACAACTGTTCGGAATACTGTGTAGCCAGGGAGAACATCACAGCGAGCGACAAACGCCCTCCTGGGTCGTTACCGAAGGTAGCACTAGGAAACACGAGGTCTTTCAGGAGAATCGAGCCTCGCTCTTTGGTAGGAGTGAGCATATCGATGATTTCACCAGCCTCCAGCATATTGCGAGACAGGCGGTCTGGAGCGTAGGCAATAATCGCATCGTAGTCGCCTTTTTTGATACCTTGAATCATCCTCGTGAACTCAGGACGGTTGCGAGAATACTTGGCTGATTTCTGCTCTTTGATGGTTTCTACGATGTTGATGTCGCCAGCAGCGTCAGCATACTCCTGGCAGACTGAGATTTGGTCCTCGATGGAGTGAACCTGTTTCGTGTCCTCCTCGGTCGATTTACGAGCGTAGAGGACAAACTTCAAATCCCTCCTAGCAACGCTGCCAGGCTGTTCTTGTTGGGGTCGTTTTCTCATAGTTTTCCTCTACCTCTGGTTTTTCGCCCTATTCCACTCTTCCTGGCTTTTTGCTCTTGTATATTGTTATTTCTTCTGTAAAGAAGAATCCTTATGCCATCACTAGTAACTTCTTGATCGCAGGGCTTATCACGATCTGGGATATTCCGCAGTGTTCTGACGATATTTAGTAGCGAACGACCAGCATCGTCTTGACTACTCATCAATAACTCCTTTCTTTTTATTGTGGTAATTATAACGCACCTCGCACAAATATAAAAAAGAACTGTTTTATATTCACTTACATTATGATATAATTATAATGTTCACACATTCATTTAGGCGACTCAAGAGACTAGCATGATGCCGGTTTCGGATGAGAAAGCAGCCATTGTGCTAGCATCTAAGTCCGAAACTTGGGTCGCGAAGAGTGTGAACAGCCTGCAACGATGGCTGCTTTTTGTATGTGGTCGTTGTAAGTAGAAGTTAACTAAAAGGGAGAAAAATATGAAAAGGCAAATGCTAAATCTCAGCACTGTGCTTGGCACTGGTGTCCTATGCATGACGCTAGCTGCAACACCGATCGCGAGCGGTTTTTTGAATCACAACGCTAATGCGGCTGGCGGCGGTGGGTGTTTTTACGGTAGTAATAGCGAAGTTGGCTACGATAAACAGCAAGCCATAATGGCTGAATGGGGTGCAGCTAGCGACCACTTTTCTGCATCGGCCATGCAGGATCTAGTTAACTCCGTAAAGGAATTGCCAGATTACAAACGCTATGAGAAGTTTTTCGATATCTATCTTTCGATCGATTGGGATAAACGAGATGATGCATCTGCTCAGGAAGCTATGAACACTGTTCGGAAGAAGATTGAGGATTTGGGATTTGACCTAGAAAATGATTTAAAGTATAGTCAGCAATTCGACAACTTTATTTATGCCATCAAGGCAACCGATGCATATAAGAACAGCGAGGAGCTACGCAATGCTGTTGCCGAGGCTTATTCAACGATCCTGCAGACTGATGCTGACAAAGCGGTAGCGGCAGCTAAAGAGCTAAAACCTGGTATCGTTTTTGATGATATTGT
>CAYUGU010000122.1:0-2237 GCA_964444345.1 uncultured Bacteroides sp. | reverse complement strand
TAACGAATCCATGGGCAGCTTCAGGGAACGACACAGGTAATGGTAATGCCTCTGATGTTCCGTCCCAGTCTGCTATTATCGAAAGCAACGACAAAAGTGTTAAGGTTAGCGGTGCAAATATCAAAAATAACTACACCCTAACCGTCGACAAGGTTGCATCCGAATTGCTCAAGTTGACTGGTGATGATTTTAAGAACAGCATCCATCAAGCATTCTACGATATTTATGTCCATGATGACCAGAACAATCGCATCGAGAATACCGGTAGGGTTTCCGTCTCTATTAAGTTGCCAGACAGTATGAGCATTAAAAGCGACTTTATCGTTTACTATGTGCCAACGGCCGCAAACGGTGAGTATTTGGCCGATCAAGCTAAAGCCATCACTGGTGTTAAGGTAAGTGCTGACGGATGGCTAACTTTTGAAACCGACCACTTCAGCGTTTACGGCATTGTCGAATATCCAAAAGGCAAAGCACCAAACACTGGTGTCGTAGCACAAGGTGAAGGCTCAGCTTCGGTTGCTGGAGTCAAAGCCCTTGCAGGCATTACATCAGCCTTGACCGCCACAGGTGTTGCTATTGTGGCTCGTAGGCAAATCTTACGTAAGAAGGCCGCAAAGAGCGAGAATTAGCCTTCTCTGTAAGCAAAATGTCCCCCTTCGCTCGTTTATGGGTCGTAGGGGGATTTTTATCTTCATTCGTATATGTGAGCTAAATGTTATTCTTCATTCTTGCGTCTATACACTTCTAACTCGCACCGTCCAAAAACTAGCCGCCCATTGCGTTGGTATTTTGAGATCCACTCTACCATACCGCTCTCGGTGTTATAATATTTGGGGGTTTCAACGAGGTGGCCGCATTCACGTAAATCGTCAAGAATACAATGATCACGTATGGGTAACCCACAGGCAGATTGCATTGTGGCGTGTATAGAGCCCCATATTGAGGTTCTTTGGGTCAAGGACGGCTCATTGGTTGTTTTTTCTTCAGCGTGGCTACTACGAGCGATTTTTGGTCTCCTGTAGCCGTGATACTTAGGGTTATGATATTTGGCGAGGCTGGCAGGATTCTCCCATTGTTGATTAGCGGCTTCGATTATCTGGCTGTTGAACTCTGGATAGCGGTTTCGCCACCGTCTGATAGTTTCAGTTGATATGCGTGCGGCATAGGCAGCATCAGTGAGTGTATACCCCATCGCAATATACCTCGCGATGAGTTTTGCTTTATTTTTAGAGTAGAGCGTTTTTCTAGCCATGATTTTATTATAGATTGCGGCCGGGTCTTTATTTTTGACTAGCGTATTATTTATGAGTGTTCAGAAAAAGTGATGTATACGTATGCCCGTGATTGTTCCACGAAACGCACAAAATAATGTGCTACCGATATATTGCTATTAACAGAGGTAACAATGTGGCGACAAATGCTTCCGCTGTATCGGAATGTGGCGGATCTCGGGTTGAGTCATCAAAAAAGCAAGGCTTTCGATCCGCTATCCAGCAGTGCTAGGCCTTGCAATAATCTCATTATAACTCTAGTGTCTAGCTAAGTCAAGCTCATAGCTCAATGATGGTTTTAGTCTTGGTAATAATGATAACTTTTTTCTTACCCTTGATGAGCCTGCATTGGCGTTTGACTTCTCTAATCGCCTTGTTTTCTGATTGCTTGATGCGGCTAAGGTCAATAATCACGTTCCTGGACTGCTTGAGTGCGTTTCTGAGGTTATTTTCAATCGTGCGGCTGCTCTTGCCAATGGGGGATTTGATCTCCCACTCTAGCCCCTGAAACCTGATGTCAGCAGTGTGTGAGTGCTTAACTGGCAGAAATTCCACATCATCGCCAGTCCAAGACAGGATGGTCGCCACTACGAGCTCGTGAGGTAGTGCAATCGCTCCTTTTGGCACGGTGATGTTGCCGACTTTATTTTTTCTGAGGCTCATTGCCTTATTTTAGCATAAAAATCACCTCTAGAAAAAACTAGACAAGAAAAATGAACTGAATAAATAATTTGTTCATAAGCGGTTTGCAACAGGAGTGACGGTAGATTTCTGGCCTAGTAGGCGATTACGAGGCGATTAGTTGCGACTGAGTCGATATTGGTTCATCGTAACAGTTTAGCGGATGTGTGCTAAGTTGCTATGATGGGGCATAGACGTGGAAGTTGTCTGCGGTGTGTGGTATGGAGATAAATGTTTGTTGTTGAATGCCCCCTGTATTAGTTTTGCACTAAGGCTTGAGCG
>CAYUGU010000121.1:0-4204 GCA_964444345.1 uncultured Bacteroides sp. | reverse complement strand
GAGCTTATAGAGCGCAAGCGGTCGGAGGAGGCCAACAAGCTCATCAAGACCTTTGACGAATTGCCCGGCGCCGAGGTGCTCAGAGGCCGCTTCGGGCCCTACATAGCCTATAAGAAGGAGGGGGCCAAGAAAGCCACCAACTACAAGATACCGAAAGGCACCGATCCCGAAAGCCTCACCGTCGAGGACGTTAAGAAGCTGATGGAGGCGCAGGACGCCGCCCCTAAGAAGCGCGCCCCACGCTCCAAGAAATAAATGAAAACCGGGACGGGCTTCCATAGCCTGTCGCCGGCATCATGCCACTGTAAACTACTATGAAACGCGAGAATAAGGACGATATCGGCATCCCCGTATCCGAAGTGGCCCCTGGGGTCGCTGAGTCGGGAGGCAATGCGCCCGTGCGGTGCAGACGCCCGGTATGGCTCCGCATGCTCGCGTGGACCGGTGGCATCATCGGTGGCCTGATCCTGCTTGTGATCGTGGTTCTATGCGGGTTGACATGGTGGTTCAACCCCCAGCGCCTTGCGGAGTTCATCGGCAAGGAGGTGTCGGAGAATGTCGCCGCCGATGTCAGCCTCAGCGAGGTCAACTACACCCTGTGGTCATCATTCCCTCATCTGTCGGTCGACATCGACTCAATCAGCGTGCGGAGCCGCACGCTCGACAACGTGCCCGACTCCTTGCGGGCTCAAGTGCCACAGAACGCCGACTTCCTGCTCTCGGCCAAGAAATTCCGTGGCAGCATCAACTTGCTGCGCCTTTTCAGTGGAAGGATATACCTTAAAGATATAGTGGCCGAGAATCTTGATGTGAATCTGGTGGCGCTGACCGATTCGCTCAACAACTACGGCATCGTGGCGCAGGGTGGTAATTCCAGGATTCCCTACTTCAACATCGACGGCCTCCATATCAATGGCGATGGCCGGATTGCCTACACAAGCGTACCGGCTTCCACGAAAGCCCTCGTCAATCTCAAGGGTGCAAGCCTGACGCCGGGTCATCATCAACATCACAAGGACACATACAATCTTAAACTCGACGGCAATGTCGATGTGCAGTCGGGTAACTTGCAGATACTGCGTGACTTCCCCTTTGCCCTGGCCGGCGACGTGGGCGTGCGATTCGACCCCTTCGGAGTCTCAACCACCGACTACCGCGTGACGCTCGGAAACATCAAGGGTGAGATGTCGATGGACATGAACATCGGCGACAACCCGAGGATGAACACTTTCGCCTACCGCATGAGCAATTTCACCATGCAGGATCTGCAGGACTTCCTCCCCCCGGGCAATTATCCGGCCCTGGAGCATCTTGACGCCGACCTGGCACTCGATGCCTCGGCGCGCCTGACGAGTCCTTATGACTTCGCATCGGTGTGGCTCCCGTCGATTGAGGTGGATTTCCGCGTGCCGGCCGGCCATGTCAGCTACACCCTCAGCGACGGCCAACGCTATGAGATGAACCGCGTCGCCCTCGACGGTCGCCTCGTCTTCGACGGCCACGACCCCGACGCATCATATGTCGAGATTCCCGACCTCAATCTCAGCGGCGACGGCATAGCCCTTAATCTCAACGGCCGCATCACCGACCTCACCACCTCTCCCAATATCACTGCAAGGCTTAACGCTGTCGGCAACCTGAAGGAGATTTCGGCTGTCGTGCCGCAACTGCGTCCCTATGGTCTCGCCGGTGATGTGGATGTGGATGCCGACGTGCGGTTCAGCCTCGACGGCTCCACGCTCTATGGTGCGCTTGCCGACCTTGCCGTCCATTCCGACAACGTGGCCATGAACTATGGGGGCGGCAAACTGAATGTGAGCGACCTGCATGTCACCACCGCCGAGAACTACGCGGATGCGCTGACAGCCGGGGCGGTCAAGAACCGTATCCCGCTCAATGTGAAGGCCACGGCGGGGAAAGTTGATTTCACCGATGCCTCGCAGGGCGTTAGCCTGAGCGCAACCGGGGTCAAGGCAGACGGCGAACTGAGCCGCCAGTCGCAGGGGAAGGTGCTGCGCACCGTATCGCTCTCCACCTCTTCGGATGCTGTGGCCGTGAAGGCAGCCGGATTCCAAGGTTCGCTCCGCGGCCTTCATGTCGATTTCACGGGCAATCGGCTTGCCTCGCCCGTATATGCGCCGAAGTTCACCATGCCGACATCCTGGCAGGCTGACTCGATGACTTTGCGCAGGGTCCATCATACCCCCGAGCTTATCAAGGTGTCGCTGCCCGAGACGCTAAAGCAGCTGATGGCCCTCTGGCACGCCCGCGTGAAGGTGAGGGCGGCCGGAGGCATGGCCGGCACCACGATTCATCCCGGCTCGACCAAGATAGGGGCGATTGACTTCACGGCCACCGCCGACTCGGTCGACCTGCGCCGGCTCACAATCGGGTCGGGCATGACACGCGGCACGGTCAGCGCGCGCGTCGGCAACCTGCGCCAGTTCCTCACATCGCCCGTGCCGGCTCCGCTGCGGGTGAGCGTAGAGGCCGACATCGACACCATCCAGATCAACCAGCTGGCACGCGAGTACACGCGCCATAACCCCGCCTCGGCAATCGCGCGGGGCGACAGCGAGGCAATGGCCGGACCTGACGACACCATCGCCCTCCTGATTCCCAGGAATGTCTATGCCGACATCACCGCCACCGCAAAACAGACGCGATACATCAACCTGCATCTGTATGATCTCCTTGCCAAGGTGCGCCTCGGCGACGGGCTCGCCGAAATCGACACCGTGCGACTCGGATCTGACTTTGGCATCGCCAGCCTGAACATGAAGTTCGACACGCGCCACATGCAGGATCTCAATCTTTCGACCCACCTCGACATAACGGATATCAATATCGTCAACTTCTTCGCCAACTTTCACAAGCTGCTCGTCATGATGCCCGAGGCTGCCAACTTCTCGGGCAACGTGTCGGCCGGAATCGACGCGCGGCTGCGTATGTTCCCCAGCATGTATCTCAACGTGCCCTCCATATGGGCCGATGCCTATGTGAATGCCGAGAATCTCGCCATCAAGCAGAGCCCTTTCATCAGTCATGTGACCCGGATGCTGCTCTTGCCTGACCATGACACGCTCCATATCCGCAACATTTCGGTCCATGCCGGGGTGCACAGCAATCTGCTCGAGGTCTTCCCCTTCGCCTTCGAGATGAGCAAGTACAAGCTCGTGTTAGGTGGTGTCAACAACTTCAACGGCGACCTATACTATCATATCGGAGTGGTTGACTGGCCGCTCAAGATTCCGTTCGGCGTCAACATCAGGGGCGACTTCCATCATCCGAAACTCCACTTCGGCGGCAAGGGCTGGCACGACCGCAACGGCGCGCTCATCACCTTGGGCGTCGACGACAACAACCGCATCAATGTCCTTAAAATGGGACGCCGCTATATGGGCGAGTTTGTCCATACAGCGGCGACCTATCAGGGAGATTGAGGGATGCCCTCAATAATGTCATTGCAGGCTCCGGTTTCATGAATTCTATGAACCGGGGCCTTTTGTGTTTATCCTACCTGCGCTCCGGGTGCAACCTCGGCCGAGGGGGAGATCACGGTCAGCGTACCGTCGGGATTGACGGCAGAGAGAATCATTCCCTGCGACTCGATGCCCATCATCTTGCGCGGCGGGAAGTTGGCGATGAAGCAGACTTCCTTGCCCGCGAGCACCGAAGGGTCATCATAGCTGAGGGCGATGCCGCTCAGGATGGTGCGCTTCTCCATGCCGTCGTCGATGAGGAACTGGAGCAGCTTCTTTGATTTCTTAACCTTGCTGCATTCGAGCACCTTGCCCACGCGGATGTCGATCTTCTCGAAGTCCTCGTA
Source organism: uncultured Bacteroides sp. (assembly GCA_964444345.1). Taxonomy (GTDB): domain Bacteria; phylum Bacteroidota; class Bacteroidia; order Bacteroidales; family Muribaculaceae; genus UBA3263. The sequence goes on along the minus strand of CAYUGU010000121.1, from coordinate 375 downwards.
TGAGCAGTCTGCCTTCACGGGCTCAGGCTGCCAGCTCTTGAGCTCGTTGGCTTTCTTGGTGTCGAGCAGCTTCTGTATCTGCGCGTCGATCACGCTGTCCTCGATTTTCTCGAAGAGCAGCTCGGGCTCGCGTGCGATCACGGCGCCGGCCGGCACGAGGTCGAAGCAGCCGAGCATGTCCCAGGTGATCTTGTCGCCGTTGAGCATCTTGAGCAGTTTCGCGGCCATGAAGGGGAGGAAGGGCTCGAAGGCGATGGCGAGGTTGGCGCATGTCTGGATAGCGAGGTTGAGGATGGTGCCTGTGCGCTCAAGGTCAGTCTTGGCAATTTTCCAAGGCTCGGTCTCCTGCAGGTACTTGTTGCCGGCGCGTGCCAT
>CAYUGU010000120.1:0-4293 GCA_964444345.1 uncultured Bacteroides sp. | reverse complement strand
ATTTGATTTCGCCCTCGTTGATTTCCACGTCCAACTCCTCGGCCTCGGGGAGCACGGCCACCGTGGCTGCCGACGTATGGACTCGGCCCTGAGTCTCCGTTGCCGGCACGCGCTGAACGCGGTGAACGCCGCTTTCATATTTGAGCGTCCCGTAGACGTCGTCGCCGCTGACGGCCAGGACTATCTCCTTATAGCCGCCCATAGCGCCCTCGCTCTCGGAACTGACCGTGACCTTCCAACCCTTTGACTCACAGAATTTCAGATACATCTTGGTCAGGTCGCCGGCAAAAAGAGCCGCCTCGTCGCCCCCGGTGCCGGCGCGAATTTCGAGAATAGCGTTTTTGGCATCCTCGGGGTCAACGGGAATCAGCAGGCGCTTGAGTTCCTCCTCAATCGCGGCGATATTGGCCGTCTGAGCGTCAAACTCCTCGCGGGCCAGGGCGCGCATCTCCGCGTCGGGCTCGCTCTCGACGAGTTCGCGGGCCTCATCGCGTCCGGCCAAGGCGCGCCGATAGCGTCCGGCAACCTCCGTGAGAGTCTCCAAGTGCTTATACTCGCGCGTAAGTTCTACGTAGCGCTTGCGGTCGGCAATCACCTCCGGGTCGGTTATCAGGGTCGAAACCTCGGCAAAGCGATCGTCGACCCCCTCAATTTGCTCAATCAGTTCCATCGGGTGCAAATTTACGCATTTTTCGCCCGAAAACCAAACCGCGCCCTCGGGGGTTGCCGAACTTTTTAGGGGGCGGCGACGTTGTTTTTTGAGAAAATTAACACTAAAAACACGCATTAACAACTACACACACTGCCCCCTATGGAATGGTTTATTGAAGTTTGCAGGGAAAATCCTGCCATACCCTTGTTTCTTACCATCGGAATCGGGTTCTATCTCGGCCAGTTGAAGTTCAAGGGCTTTTCGTTAGGAACGGTTACGGCCGTTCTTCTTGTCGGCGTCTTGGTCGGACAGATGGATATTCAGATTCCCGGCCCGATTAAGAACGTCTTTTTCCTGCTATTTCTCTTTGCCATAGGCTATAGCGTGGGGCCGCAATTTTTCCGCTCGCTCCGCGGGGCCGGCCTCAAGCAGGTAATTTTTGCCGTGGTTGAGTGTGTGATTGTCCTGATTGTTTCGTGGGGCCTCTGCAAGATGATGGGCTACAACGTCGGCGAGACGCTCGGCGTCTTTGCCGGAGCGCAGACAATCTCGGCGGCCATCGGCGCGGGCATCGACTCCCTCGGCTCGCGCGGCGCCTCGGCCGAGCAGGTCAAGCAGTGGACCGACATCATACCCGTTGCCTACGCAATCACCTACGTTTTCGGCACTATCGGCTCCGCCTGGATTCTCAGTTGGTTAGGCCCGAAGATGCTCGGCGGTCTGGCCAAGGTCAAGGCCGACACCAAGGAACTCGAAAAGGAGATGAACTCCGGAAGCGTCACTACCGAACCGGGCTTCGTCACGGCCAACCGCCCCGTCGCCTTCCGCGCCTATAAGGCCACTGACGCCTTCTTCAACGAGCCCCGCTCGGTTGCCGACATCGAGAAGCACTTGCTCGACCAGGGCAAACGCCTCTTCGTTGAGCGTGTGCGCCACGACGGCGAAATCATCGAGGTTTCGCCCGACGTCAAAATCGTTTCGGGCGACGAAATCGTCCTTTCGGGTCGCCGCGAGTTCATCATCGGCGACGAGCAGTGGATTGGTCCGGAGGTCAACGACGCCGAACTCCTCAACTTCCCCGCCGAACAGATCGACGTGATGGTCAAGAAAAAACTGGCCGGCGGAATGACCGTTGACCAACTGCGTCGCCAGCCCTGGATGTATGGAATCACCATCAAGTCCATCAGCCGCGCCGGAGTGAACATCCCGGTGTTTGCCAAGACGGTAATCGAAGGAGGCGACACGCTGACAATCGTGGGCCTCGAACGTGAAGTAGCCGTAGCAGCCCCGAAACTGGGCTATGCCGACAAGCCTACTACGGCCACTGATATGATTCTCGTGGGCCTCGGCATCGTTATCGGCTGTCTGGTCGGGTTGATTACGTTCCATTGGGGCAGCGTCCCCGTGAGCCTCTCGACGAGCGGCGGCGCCCTGATTTCGGGCCTCGTCTGCGGCTGGCTCCGCTCCAAGCACCCCACTTTCGGCAATATCCCGAAGCCGGCCCTCTGGGTCTTCAACAACCTCGGCCTCAATATGTTTATCGCCGTTATCGGCATCACCTCCGGCCCGACCTTTGTCAGCGGCGTGAAGGAGATGGGCTGGATGGTCTTCGTGGTCGGCGCCGTAGCCACTACCCTCCCCCTGATTATCAGCGTGATTATAGGCGCGAAAATCTTCAAGTTCCGCCCGGCGATTAACCTCGGCTGCTGTGCCGGCGCCCGCACCACCACCGCCGCCCTCGGCGCCATTCAGGACGCCCTCGGCAGTTCCGTCCCCGCCATGGGCTATACGGTCACCTACGCTATCGGCAACACCCTGCTGATTCTTATGGGCGTAGCCCTCGTCCTGATAAGTTAAACCCTAAAAAAAATATATACTCCCCGCTATGAAACCCACAAGCAAAGAATTCGAGAAAAAACTTTCAAACATGAGCCCCTTTGAAATCAAAGGCACCCTCATTGACCTGGCGCAGAAAAACGCCCGCCGCTCAACCGACACCTTCCTCAACGCCGGCCGCGGCAACCCCAACTGGATTCTGACCTATCCGCGCCGCGCATTCTTCCTCCTCGGCCAATTTGCTATGGAGGAAGCCGAGCGCAACCCCTACGTCGCCGAATGGGGCATCGTCGCATCGCCCGAATCAGACGGCATCGCCGCCCGTTTCCGCGACTTCCTTAACCGTCATCGCGACGAGGTGGGCGCCAAAGTGCTCCGCCACTTCTTCACTCACGTGACCAACGACCTGAAAGCCGACCCCGACGACTTCGTCTTCGAACTGGTCGACGGCATCACGGGCGACCACTACCCCACTCCGCCCCGTATCCTCAAGTACACCGAGCAGATTACCCGCGAATACCTGCGCTGGGCCATGGGCGGCGGCAACGACCCGACGGAATATGACATTTTCGCCACCGAAGGCTCCACGGCCGGTATGGTCTATATGTTTAACTCGCTGAAAGAGAACTTCCTGATGAAGCCGGGCGACAAGATGGCCCTGCTGACCCCCTGTTTCACTCCTTATCTGGAGATTCCTACCCTGAAGGAGTTTGACTACGACATTGTCTACGTCAGCGCCAACGCCGTTGAGAAAGATGGTTATCACGACTGGCAGTATCCCAAGGAGGAGATTGACAAACTGCGCGACCCGGCGGTTAAATGCGTCTGCATCACCAACCCCTCGAACCCGCCTTCGGTTGCCCTCTCGCAGGAGGTGCTTGACCAACTGGTCGACGTGGTCAAGAACGACAACCCCGACCTGATGATTATTACCGACGATGTCTACGGCACCTTTATCGACGGCTTCAAGTCGCTGATGTATGTGCTCCCCTACAATACAATCTGCCTCTACTCCTACTCGAAATATTTCGGCGCTACGGGCTGGCGTGTCGCAGCGATGGCCCTGCGCCCCGACAATGTGTTCGACTATCGGCTGACGCAGCTGAGCAAGGAGGAGAAGGATGCGCTCAACAAGCGTTATTCGTCGCTCTCGCTCGAGCCTGAGAAGCTGAAATTCATTGACCGCCTGGTTGCCGACAGCCGCCTCGTCGCGCTGAACCATACGGCGGGCCTCTCGACCCCGCAGCAGATTCAGATGGCGCTCTTCTCGGCGTTCGCCTATCTGCACCACGACGACATTCAGCCGCGCCTGATCAAGATGGTCCATCACCGTCTGGATAACCTCTGGAGTACGACCGGATTCACTTTGATTCCCGATAAGAACCGCGCCGGATATTACAGTGAAATCGACATGATGGTCTGGGCGCGCAAGTTCTACGGCGATGACTTCGCCAAGTATCTCGACGAAAACTACGAGCCGCTTGACTTCGTTATCCGCCTGGCACGCGAAACCGCAATCGTCCTGCTCAACGGCGACGGCTTCGACGGTCCGGAGTGGAGCGTGAGAGTCTCGCTCGCGAACCTGAACGACGACGATTATTTGAAAATCGGTGCGGCAATCCGCCGGATTCTCGACGAATACCACACCGATTGGGTAAATTCAAAGAAAAAGTAAGCGTTACTCCCAGCGGAGAGTACGTGAGCCGTCGGGATTGACGGTAAGAGTGGCCTCGACAACATCAGCCGGCAAAATCGGGTCGATTATGTCGGGCCATTCTATCAGGCAGAGGGCTCCGCAGTCAAGA
>CAYUGU010000119.1:0-4303 GCA_964444345.1 uncultured Bacteroides sp. | reverse complement strand
GCAATTGCCCGCGCCCTCCTTGCCGAACCCGATTTGCTCATTCTAGACGAGCCTACCAACCATCTCGATATCGCTGCCATCGAATGGCTCGAAAAACGCCTTGGCCGCGGGAACTCCACCCTTCTGCTCGTTACTCACGACCGCTATTTCCTTGACCGCATCTGCAACAAGATTATCGAAATAGACCTTGGCCGCATATTTACCTATCAGGGCAACTATGCCGAGTATCTGCGTCGACGCCAAGAGAGAATCGACGCCATTACCGGCGAACTCGCAAAGGTTAAAAACACCCTGAGACGCGAGCAGGAATGGATGAGCCGACAGCCTCAGGCCCGCGCCGGAAAGGCTAAGTTCCGAATCGACAATTTCTATGAACTCAAGCGCCGCTCGCGTCAGTCGGCAACCGACTCTACGGCCAATGTGCAACTGACCGTACAGGCCTCACGAATCGGCTCGAAGATTTTCGAGGCCGAAGGGGTCACTAAGCGCTTTGACGACAAGTTGATACTCGACGACTTCACCTACACCTTTGCCCGAATGGACAAGGTAGGCATTGTCGGGCCCAACGGAATCGGAAAGTCGACCTTCATCAAGATGCTCCAGGGAATCATCCCCCCCGACTCCGGCCGCTTCGACGTAGGCGAAACCGTCCGCTTCGGCTATTACAGCCAGGAGGGCCTCCAACTGCCCCGCGAAAAGAAAGTGATCGACGCGATTACGGACCTGGCCGAAGACATTGTCCTCGCCGGAGGCGAACGCCATTCGCCGATGCAGTTTCTTCAGAAGTTTCTCTTCTCGCCTAAAGATCAGCAAAAATATATATCAACCCTCAGCGGCGGCGAATTGGCGCGCCTTCATTTGGCCACGGTCCTGATGCAGTCGCCCAACTTCCTGATTCTCGACGAGCCTACGAACGACCTCGACATCCTGACGCTCGGAATCCTCGAAGAGTATCTTGCCGACTTCAAGGGATGCCTTATAATAGTGAGCCACGACCGATACTTCCTCGACAATATTGTTGACCACCTGTTCGTTTTTACAGGCGACGGCATCGTCAAAGACTTCCCGGGCAACTATTCGGACTATCGCGCCTTCCTCGCAGAAACGGCCCCGCCCAAGGAGGAGAAGGCCAAAAAGCCGGCAGCCGAAAGGTCTGCTCCGCCAAAGCCGCGCAAACTGACCTTCAAGGAAAAACGACGAATGGAGGAACTCGAAACCCTCATAAGTCAACTGACCGAAGAGAAGTCGACCCTCGAAGAATCGTTTGCCTCCGGTGGAGACGTCGACATCAACGCAGCCTCCAGGCGCTACGAAGAAGTCAAAGACCTCCTCGACAGTTACGAACTTGAATGGCTCGAACTTTCCGAAATCTAAAAAACAAATTATTATAATACCATAATAACCTTAAATTAACATTTTTAAAACAATGCGAAAAGAACGTCTACCAATCGCTTTCTCCTGCCTATCTGCAGTACTGGCAGGATCTGTAGCAGCCTCGGCCCAGACGGATGAGAATCCCCCCGAGCAGCCGAGCCGCCCGAACGTCATCTTGCTCGTAGCCGACGACCTCGGCTATGGCGACCTTGAATGTTACGGCGCCAAAAACGTTGAAACCCCCAACGTTATGCGTCTGGCCGAAGAGGGCATCAAGTTCACCAACTGCCATGCAACGGCCGCTACCTCTACCCCCTCGCGCTACTCTATCCTGACCGGCGAATACGCCTGGCGTAAGAGCGGCACCGACGTGGCCCAGGGTAACGCCGCTACAATCATCAAGCCCGAACAGTTCACTATGGCCGACCTCTTCAAAAATGCCGGATACTACACCGGCGCTATCGGCAAGTGGCACCTCGGACTCGGACCCGTGACCGGCCAACAGGACTGGAACGGCAAACTGACCTGCACCCCTCGCGACCTCGGTTTTGACTATCACTACATCCAGGCCGCTACGGCTGACCGCGTTCCCTGCGTCTATCTTGAACAGGACACTGTGGCCAACTATGACCCGACCGCTCCCATATACGTTAGTTACGGCAGTAACTTCGAGGGCGAACCTACAGGTGCCTCTCACCGTGAAACCCTCAAACTCGACTGGTCCCACGGCCATAACCAGTCAATCGTTGACGGCATTTCCCGTATCGGCTATATGAAGGGCGGCGGCAAGGCCCTCTGGAAAGACGAGAACATCGCCGACTCCATTGTTTCCCACTCAGTTCGCTTCATCAAAGAGCATAAGGATGAACCCTTCTTCCTCTATCTCTGCACCAACGACGTCCATGTGCCCCGCTGGCCCCACGAACGTTTCCGCCATAAGAACCCCATGGGTCTTCGCGGCGACGCTATCGTTCAGTTCGACTGGACCGTCGGCGAAGTTATGAAGGCACTCGAAGAAGCCGGCATTGCTGACAATACCCTTCTCATTCTGTCAAGCGACAACGGCCCGGTTCTCGATGACGGCTATAAAGACGATGCAGAGGAACTGCTCAACGGCCACTCCCCCTCGGGTCCCTTCCGCAGTTACAAATACTCCGGCTATGAAGGCGGCACTATGGTTCCCTTCATCGTGCGCTGGCCCGCTCGCGTTAAGCCCGCAACTGAAGGCAACAACACCCTGCTCAGCCATATCGACCTTATCGGCTCTTTCAGCGCCCTCATCGGCGGTGAAGTTCCCGAGGGTGGCGCAATCGACTCCGGCGATATGCTGGCCCAGATGCTCGGCGAATCTACCGAACATCGCCCCTGGGTTTCCGAGTTGAACCATACCCGCATCCTGAGCGTACGCACCAACGAATGGAAATACCTCCCCGCCAACTCCAACGTCGTGAACACCAACTGGGGTCCCTTAATCGAAAACGGCAACCGTCCCTACGACCAGTTGTTTGATATGATCAACGATCCCGGCGAAACCACTAACGTCGCCGAGTCGAACCCCGAGATGCTCAAGTACATGAAGGAGATTCTGAAAGACGCAAAGTCAAACCCAAACGGAGTGACCCTTCCGAAGGTAATGCCCAAAATCTCCGATGAAACTACCTCCTACTGGTATAACATCTACACCCCCCTGCGCGATAACCGTATCCTCGTCATCGACGCCAACGGAAAAGTCGTCGGCTCAAACGATGCATCCGAAGGTTTCTACGCCCGCGCTCAGTGGAAATTTGTCGACGCCGGCCGCGGAACCTACCATATCATCAACCGCGACAACGGCTACCATATCAGCCCCGACGGCGTTACCAACTCCAACGAACTGAAACTCACCGAAGCAGCCCCTGAAAACGGCTGGGTCCTCGAAGCCGCTGCCAACGAAGACTGCATGATTCTTCACACTGAAGACCTCAGCGCCCAGTTCAACCAGGCAGGCAACAACAAAAACTTCGCCCTCATCAACTGGGGTGGCGGTCAGGAAAACAACGACGCCGGCTGCCAGTTCAGCCTCCGCGAAGTAGTCTACGAACCCGCTGACCCTACCGTAAACATCCAACTCCCCAAAAACAGTGACGCCCCCGTGGCCTCTACCGTTGATAATCCCCGCTGGTTCACCATCTACACTCCCCTGCGCGAAAACCGCTACATGACTATCAACTACAACGGCATCATTGGTACCCAAACCGATCGCTACGCCCCCTTCCTCACATGGCGCATCGAAGAGCGCACCGATGGCAACCACAACATCATCAACCAGTTGACCGGCGAATACGTTTCGCCCACAACCATCGGCACCACTAAAGAAATCGCCCTTGCCCAGGAAGAACCCGAAAAAGGCTGGAGTTTCAAGGCCGCTCAAGGCGCAGGCAACTACATCATTGTTTGCGACAACGTCCAACTCAACCAGACCAACACCGCCAATGCCTTCAAAATCTTCAACTGGGGCGACGGCACCAACAAGGCTGACGCCGGTTGCCAGTTTCGCTTCACCGACATCACCGAACTTCTCACTCCCGAAACAGCCATTGCCGCTGTAAAGGCCGAGAAGAAAGCCAAATACTTCGACATGTGGGGACGCCCCGTAACCAACCCCCGCCATGGCGTCTACGTAAACTCCGAAGGCAAAAAAGTGATTCTCTAACCCCTTTCAAAGACACCAAAAGAGGCTGCGCCCCGCGCAGCCTCTTTCTTTATCCCCCGCCGCTTCAGCGACTCCAGTGACGATAGCCGGGAGGCGGCGATCGCCGAGCGCCGCCACGCCAACTTAGGGAGGACCGTTGTAGGACAAGCGGAATTCCCTTTTTGTATTTAGCGGGCGGAGGTGCGGCCGGTGCAGTAGTTGACGAAGGCGCGGTTGACGAGGCGGGTGCCTCCGGGG
>CAYUGU010000118.1:3215-4381 GCA_964444345.1 uncultured Bacteroides sp. | reverse complement strand
AGGACGCCAACAAGCTCCTTTAGAGGAAAGTGGTACGTCACAAGCTCCAGAAGGAGAAGTTCCACCTTCTACACAATCTCAAGGAAAAGGTAAATTAATAGCTTCAGAACCTACTTTTGACGGTTCCGATAGTTTTTCAAATACTAAACAAAATACAGAGAAAAAAAATAATATACCACAACCAATCACGGCTAGTACAACAAATACTCCGAATGATGATAATAATGAAAGATCGATGTCAGAAGAAGAGCAAACAACCTCAGAGTCCGAACTCTCTTCTGATACCCCTATTGAACGAACCGATGAGGAAGAGGAAGATGATTATGAATATAGCTATGAAGATGGAAGTGGAGAACAGCGCAAAATAGTAAAATCACGTTTCGATGGTATAGTAAACGGTCTAGGAAATGGAGTAGAACAAGAAAAGTTAGGAAATAATTATCGCTATATTGAATTAGCTTGCTGTTATTATGATGATACTGATTTAGTGCTTGATTTAAAATTATTAGATCGTTTTGTAAAATTATTGGGTAAAAAACAAGATCTTTTAGAAGCTTTTCCTAAGATATGTTCTCTAGATAACCCAGAAGCAGCGGTAGTAGCTTTTACATATGCAATCGCTACTGCAGAAGAAGAATACCGCCTGGATAATATCATAACTTTTATAAATGAATTAGATAATTTTCCTAACATTAAAGACTACTTAAGTATAATGTTTGAAGTACCTGTAAATCTTGATGACAATAGTTTTAATAATGATGGGGTATTAAATATCTTATCTTACATAACAAATCCAGATAATGCTAACAATCTTAAAATTATTGACACTCTTATCGGTGATGAATCAGATGCGCCAGCAAGGCTTGAAGCATTAACAAGAGTTATTGGGCAAGTGCAAGATGATGATGATGAGAAGGAACATAATGAAAATATAAGAGACCGTTTTATTCAATTTTTATCAAATGCTCAAAGTAACAATTATACTAACATCGTAAACAATTTCCAGTCAGTAATTTATGGATGTATGTGGAATATAAATGTTGATTATGAATACTTAGAAACATTTATGAAATACATTGAATCTGAACCTAATGCTGAGGTTATTAATAAACTTATCGGTGATGAATCAGATGCGCCAGCAAGGCTTGAAGCATTAACAAGAGTTA
>CAYUGU010000118.1:0-3115 GCA_964444345.1 uncultured Bacteroides sp. | reverse complement strand
TTCAATTTTTATCAAATGCTCAAAGTAACAATTATACTAACATCGTAAACAATTTAGATTTAATAGTTTATGGTTGCATAGACGACAAATTTTCAGGAGGAGTTGATTATAAAACTTTAGACAATCTTATAAACCATATAAAAAGCCTTGGTGATAGCAATCTTGCCCTTATTGATACTTTAATTGGTGCTGCTGAAGGTAAAGACAGAGAAACACAAATTATGGAGTTATTTTATGCTATTAGTGAGACCATTGAAGAATTATTTGCTAATTTTTTAGATAATCACAAGAGCAATATCGAATCCAATTCAAAAACAGTGCTAGAAGCAATTCTTAATGAAGTAAGAAAGGCAGAAGAAGGAGAAAAAATTAATCTAGATGATATTCAAATAACAATAGCAGAAGAATCATTATCAGAAGAACGTTCATCAGAAGAACTATTGTTAGAAGAACATTCATCAGAAATTTCATCTGACTCATCCTTACAAGAAGAAAATACAGGATCAGCTCCAAAACAGCCTAAACCACAAACAACAACACCATCTAAAGAATCGCAAGCATCACAATCACGACAACCAAAAGAACAACCAAGAGAAATAGTATCTAAAACTAAAGTTACATCTGCTCCTGATGAAGCAGTAGCTGAAATAACCACCCTTCCTCGTAGAGTTACAACTGTCTCTACTTCTGGTACTAGAACTAATTCTACTCTTAAAACTGGTACTGTCTTTTCTCTTAACCCTAACTCTACCTCTTCTCATCTTGATCTTATTTCTGGTGCTTCTAAGTCTCTTGGAGAAAATACTGGAGATCTTACTCTTGAACTTCGACAACTTCGACAAAAACCAATAGTAATCTTTAAAGACAAAGAAACAACAGAAGCAGAGGCTGCAGGCTCTCCTAGTAGAGTAGGAGGAGGTAAAAAAGACGCAGAAGTCACAGAAGAAGCTAAGAAAGCTTTTGAAAATATCAAAACCACACTCGAAGAAGGAGTAAAACAATTAGAACAATCAGAACAATTAAAAAATGTAACAAAGGCAATAAAGAAATTAATGGAAGAACAAAAAAAATCTCTGGAAAAACTAGAAGAAAAAGTTGTTGATATACTTAAAACTAAAAATGTAAAACTTTCTGAAGATAAACTTAAACAATATTATAAATATATTGAACAAAAGCAAAGTAAAGCTACTACTGGTACTACTGGTGCTACTGGTGCTACTAATCTTCTTAACAAACCTAATTCTCCTATTGCTCTTTCTGAAAAAAAATCAGATTCAAAACAACAAGATAGACTGTTATCATCTTTACCAAAAGGAGTTGAAGCACCTCAATTTATAAGAATAGGTGTAGCTGGCAGTATGTTAGATGAAGAGCAAAGAAAGATGATAGATGAACTACAAAGTGAGTTAAATAAAATAGAAAGTACAAAAGAACAAGAACAATCCAACCAATTTAGTAAAAAAACAACCGAACAAGAACGAGAACAAAAACTCAAAGAACTTGAAGCACAACGAGGAGTACTTGAACAACAACGACAACAATTCCAAAGCAAAATTACTGAAGTATCTGAAAAACTTCAAGAAGATTTTAGTTTACATTTGGCTGAAGGATTTACAAGTCTTTATAGGGATGTTGTTGGTACTTTGTCAAAAGAAATTGAAGAGGAAAAACCTAAAGAGAAAAAAGAAGAAGTAAAAGTAGAAGGTAAAAAAACAAGATTACTATTTGAAGGTATAAAACAAAAACAAGAAAAAAAACAAGAAGAACAAGAACTAAAGCAAAAAGAAGAAAAAATAGAACAAATGAAAGAAGCTGCTCTAAGTATTTGTGACAGCATGTATAAAGGAAATGGTATTTCTATTCCTGAGGATCTAGAAGAAGTTTTGAAACAAATGCAAGGAGCAGAAGAAGCAAAAGGAGCAAAAACAGTAGTAGCAATAAGAACAGAAGCAGAAAAAGCTACTCCAAGCAAAAAAGACAAGTCAAAAGAAGAAAAAATAGAAGAAGAAGAAAAAAAAGAAATAGCAGAACTCTATAATAGAGTTCGAACAGAGTGTGCCAAGAAAGAACTGCAATACATACCTAATAGATTATATCAATATGAAAGTGGTGAACAACCTCCATTTAGATTTCAAAGTGAAGTTGAAGTGGGCGAAAACAATAAAACAAAAAAACTTATATTGTCTGGTAATGATTTTTTATTTAAAGGACAAGGTACTCTCACTTTTGTATTACCAATGAATGTTTCTATAAATAATTTAGTCACTGATATAAGAATGTATGGATTGTTAAATGCAATTGCAGTTGGAGGATATCAGGTTAATATTAAGGTTGGAAATAAAGAAGAGAAAGGAAGAGCAAAAAAATTTGTTATTCCTGCTAGAGGAGATTTAGACTCAGAGAAAGAAATACCATCCAAAGAATATCCAAAAGATGCTATTGTTTTAAGTATTCCAGGAGCAGGTAGCTCAGAAGAAGATAACAAACAATCAGGAACAAAAGATAGCAAACAATCAGGAACAAAAGGATATAAATATATAACAGATTATGGAGTAGAAGAAACAGAAGGAAAAACAGAAGGAGAAAGAGAAGGAAAAACAGAAGGAGAAAGAGAAGGAGAAAGAAAATCACCAGTAACAATACAGAAAAAATCGCCTGATAGTTCAAGAGATAATGACGATGAAGAAGAAGCATTAAACACAATTAATAGTTTCTTTAGAAAATCTTTTAAATTCTCTGCTCTAGGTAAAAAAATAGACAAAGAAAAGAGTGGTCCAGAAAGATTAAAAGAAGCTGCTAAACTGGATCTTAATCATGAGTCAGCGATAGGGGAACACGCACGGAGAATACAAAGCGAAGAAAGGGTGAGAGAGGGATTTGTACGACCCATATAAATGAAAAATAGTCCTAGAGTACACTTACCAGAAAAGTGAGGTAAAGGATCACCAAGAAGACTACGCTAAAGGGAAGGACATGCACTCTAATATTCTTCCTAATCCTCTTTCTTTCTAAAGAAAAAAACAGTAACCCACCAGCTAAGCTGGTGGTTCTTCATTTTCTTTCGGCAAACTGCGGTGGGACGACAAGCTAAAATGATTGAGCAAGCTCATCATTT
>CAYUGU010000117.1:0-4385 GCA_964444345.1 uncultured Bacteroides sp. | reverse complement strand
TGGTACAGAAAGGGAAATTGGCGCTCTGAGCCTTGGCGTTGCTCAGGCAGTTAAAGAGGGTAGACTTGCCTACGTTGGGCAGCCCTACGATTCCGCATTGAAGAGACATTATTTAAATTAAAAATTAAAAATGCAAAATGAGTTAAAATACAAAAAACAAAATGCAAAATGCAAATTATATAATTTAGTGCAAAGGTACGGAATTTAATTGAGAAATGAAAAGTGAAAAATGAAAAATGCCTGTTTCGCGCCTTGGATTCCCACAATCCTTGGGATAAAAAAGCCACAATCCTTGGGATAAAAATGCCACAATCCTTGGGATTTCAAAAAAAATTAGTAACTTTGCGCCATAAAACCAACAAGTTACGCATATGGCTTACTTACCTCGAATAGCAGACCAAATTTTGGCGTTCAGACTCCGGTCAAAGGGCGGGGTGCTGATTGAAGGCCCCAAATGGTGTGGCAAAACTTCGACCGCCTTACAGACGGCCGCAAGTGTGCTCGATCTGGCCAACCCGTCAACCCTTGCTGAATCGAAAGCGATGGCTCAGATTAACCCTACGCTGCTGCTCAACGGCGAGACGCCGCGCCTGGTCGATGAATGGCAAGAGATTCCTCAGTTATGGGATGCCGGCCGAAGCCTGATTGACCGTCGCCAGAGTGTTGGCCAACTGATTTTTACCGGCTCGGCTGTCCCGGCTGACCGTTCGGAGATTCTTCATTCGGGTACCGGCAGATTCTCCCGGATGACTATGAGGACAATGTCACTTTTCGAGAGCGGCGAAAGCACGGGCGAAATCAGCCTCAAGGCCCTGTTTGACGGAGAAAAGTCAATGGTCGGCACCAACAATATTGACCTCGAAGGTATCGCCTACCTTATTTGTCGTGGCGGCTGGCCTATGGCCTCGGTTATGACCGACAGGGAGGCGGCGCTAAGACAGGCCATTGACTATTATGACGCGGTTGTGAACTTCGATATAGGGCGCGTCGACGGTTCGCGACGCTCGCCGCTGACAGCGCGGAGGCTTATGAGGTCATATTCGCGCCATATCGGGCTGCAGTCGGCGCTGACTACCATACGCGACGATATGGGTTCGAATGGCGAACCGCTCGATATTTCAACGGTTACTTCTTATTTGGAAGCGTTGCGCCATATTTTCGTAATTGAAGAAATGGAGGCGTGGAATCCTAATTTACGCTCTAAGACGGCAATCCGCACTACCCCTACACGATATTTTACCGACCCGTCGATAGGCTGTGCGGCGCTCGGTTGCGGTCCCGGCGACCTTATCAACGACTTGAAGGCTATGGGAATGCTTTTCGAGAACCTTTGTGTGCGCGATTTGAGAATTTACGCCGATGCGCTTGACGGTCAGGTCTACCATTATCATGACGCCAACGGGCTTGAATGTGACAGTGTTGTTCATCTTCGCAACGGGCGCTACGGCCTGGTTGAAATCAAGTTAGGCGGGCAGGATGCAATTGAGGCCGGGGCCGTATCGCTCGGCAAACTCGCTTCGAAAATCGACACGACGCTGATGCCTGAGCCGAGTTTTAAAATGGTACTGACGGCAGTGGGTAATTATGCCTATTGTCGGCCCGACGGCGTATGGGTAGTCCCCGTAGGGTGCTTGCGGGATTAGTAAATTTTCATTGTTCGTTTTTCATTTTTCATTTAAAATGCGTAACTTTGCACATTGATTGAATAATAAACCGATTTTCTAATGAATATAAGTTATAATTGGCTCGGCCGTTATGTTGATAATCTGCCCGCTCCCAAGGAGTTGGCGGCTGATTTGACTTCTATCGGACTCGAGTGTGACACTGTCGAGGAAGTTGAATCGATTCGCGGCGGCCTTCGCGGAATAGTTATCGGCAAGGTGCTGACCTGCACAGACCATCCCGACAGCGACCATCTCCACGTAACCACGGTTGACCTCGGGCAGCCCGACGGGCCCGTTCAGATTGTTTGCGGCGCGCCGAATGTCGCTGCAGGCCAGACGGTTGTGGTTGCCACCGTGGGCACTACGCTCTACGACGGCGACAAGGAGTTCAAGATCAAGAAATCGAAAATACGCGGCGTCGAGTCGTTCGGCATGATTTGCGCCGAGGATGAAATCGGCGTCGGCACGAGCCATGACGGCATTATCGTCATCGAGGACCGCATAGTTGCGCCCGGCACTCCCGCGGCCGAATATTTCGGGCTGCAGTCGGACTATGTTCTCGAAGTTGACCTGACCCCGAACCGCATTGACGGCGCCAGCCATTACGGAGTGGCCCGCGACTGGGCCGCCAAGGCAATCAGCCGCGGCGTGGAGCCTAATCTGCGCCGACCCTCCGACGAGGGCTTCCGTTCGCTCGTCGGCTCGGGCGAGGGCATCAAGGTTACGGTTGCGGACGCGCAGGATTGTCCGCGCTATGCCGGCCTGACGATTCGCGGCGTCAAGGTCAAGGAGAGCCCCAAGTGGCTCAAGGACCTGCTGACGGCCATCGGTCAGCGCCCCATCAACAATATTGTCGACATCACTAACTTTATTCTCCACTCGTTCTGCCAGCCGCTCCACTGCTTTGACGTAAGCAAAATCAAGGGCGGCGAAATCATCGTCAAGACCCTCCCGGCGGGCACTAAGTTCACGACCCTCGACGGGGTGGAGCGCACGCTGCATGAGCGCGACCTGATGATTTGCAACTCGGAGGAGCCTATGTGTATGGCCGGCGTTTTCGGCGGC
Source organism: uncultured Bacteroides sp. (assembly GCA_964444345.1). Taxonomy (GTDB): domain Bacteria; phylum Bacteroidota; class Bacteroidia; order Bacteroidales; family Muribaculaceae; genus UBA3263. The sequence goes on along the minus strand of CAYUGU010000117.1, from coordinate 1,656 downwards.
CTGGATTCGGGCGTCACCGAGTCGGCCACTGACATTTTCCTCGAAAGCGCCTGCTTCAATCCGACGACAATCCGTAAGGCTGCGCGTCGCCACGGCCTGAACACCGACGCTTCGTTCCGCTACGAGCGCGGCGTTGACCCCAACGGTTGCCTCTATGCGCTCCATATCGCAGCAATGATGGTCAAGGACCTTGCCGGCGGCGAAATCTGCGGCCCGGTTGTTGACCTCTATCCCGAGCCGGTTCATCGCGCCACGGTCGAGGTCTCCTTTGCCGAAATCAACGCGCTGATTGGCGCCGAGATTCCTCGCGAGGCTGTCCACACGATTCTCCGCGCCCTCGAAATCGAGATTGAAAGCGAGAAGGAGGGCGTGATGACCCTGCGGATTCCTACGTATCGCGTCGACGTCACCCGCCCGTGTGACGTAATCGAAGAGATTCTGCGCATCTACGGCTACAATAATATCGACTTCACCGATCATCTCAATGCAACCCTCAGCCAAAAGACCGCGACCGACGTCAACAACTCGCTGACCAAGAAGGTGCTCGACCGTCTGGCCGCTCAGGGTTTCTATGAAATTCTCAATAACTCGCTGACTTCCACGGCCTATTATGTCGAGGGTCAGACCTATCCGGCCGACCGCTGCGTCAGCCTGATGAACCCGCTCAGCAGCGACCTCGGCGTGATGCGCCAGACGCTCCTGTTCGGCGGCCTGGAGTCGATTGCCCATAATGTCAACCGCCGCAACGGCGACTTGATGATGGTTGAGTACGGCAATGTCTACTCCCTGAATCCTGCCGTTGAGTCGACCAAGGAGAAGCCGCTCGCGCCCTATAGCGAGGGTGCGCGCCTCGCCCTCTGGCTGACCGGCAACGTCCGGGGCGCTTCGTGGCTCGGCGCTGCCGAACCCGCCACGGCCTATCATCTCCGCGCTTATGTGGAGGGGATTTTCGGGGTGCTCGGAATCGCTTCGCAAGTGCAGATGACTCCCTCCGACGATATGGCCGACATTTTTGGTGCTTCGCTGGCCGTCAAGACCCGCTCGGGCAAGTTGCTCGGTCATCTCGGGGTGCTTCAGAGCGCCCTGCTCCGCCGCTTCGACATTGACCGCGACGTCTTCTACGCCGAACTCGACTGGAGCGCCGTCTGCGCCCTCGCCGCCAAGCAGAGCGTGACCTTCGCGGCCCTGCCGAAGACGCAGCCCGTGCGCCGCGACCTGGCCCTGCTGCTCGACTCCGCAGTTACGTTCGACAGTGTTCGCGAAGTCGTTGAAAAGAGCGAGCGCAAACTCCTTCAGGGCGTCGAACTCTTTGACGTCTACGAAGGGAAGAACCTCCCTGCCGGCAAGAAGAGTTACGCGATTGCCCTCACTCTCCAGGATCCCGAAAAGACTCTCCAGGACAAGCAGATCGACGCCGTGATGACCAAGGTTATCAACAACCTCAAGCAGCAACTTGGCGCTGAACTGAGATAACGGAAATCAGACTAATAAATCATTTCATTTTGCAATTTTAATTTTTCATTTTAGCAATGGGAAGAGCATTTGAATATCGTAAAGCCCGCAAACTGAAGCGTTGGGGCAACATGTCACGAACCTTTACCCGCATCGGTAAGGAAATCACTATCGCCGCCAAGGCCGGCGGCCCGGACCCCGACA
>CAYUGU010000116.1:0-4554 GCA_964444345.1 uncultured Bacteroides sp. | reverse complement strand
AACCTCAAGGAAGTCCCCCGGGGCGAAGTCGGCGAAATATGTATCTTCGGCGAAGGAGTCAATCAAGGCTATCTGGGCAATCCGCCCGAGCAGGCCAACTTCGTTACGCTCCCTGACGGCACGCGCTGTTACCGAAGCGGCGATATGGGCTACGTGCTTCCCGACGGCAACATGGCGTTCCTCCACCGTCGCGACGAGCAGGTAATGATTCTCGGCAAACGAGTTGAGCCGGAGGAAGTTGAGAATGTGCTCAACGAATATCCCGAAGTTGAACGAGGCATAGTCCGTGCATTCCTTGATGAGGGCGGATTGCACTATCTTGTAGCCTACATAATCCCTCGCAAGGGGTTCTCACTTCATGACGTGCGCGAATATCTTAAATCGAAACTTACGGATTTCATGGTGCCGGAGTTTTTCGTTGAAGTCAACGAATTGCCGCTGACCCACCGTGGCAAAATCAACATGAAGTCGCTTCCTAAAGTGCTGAAAGAAGGTAACTATAAGTAATGATTGTACTTAAAGAAATAAAGGATATTCCAACATTGATGCGCTGGCGCGAGGAGGTCATTGAGCACGTTTTCGGTGAGAAGGCCGACGAAACGTTGCTCGTGGCCAACCGCCGGTTTTACGAAAAGCATATTGCCGACAAAACACACTATGCCCTTCTTGCGGAATATGATGGAGAGGAATGTGGCTGCGGAGCCGTATGCTTTACCGAAGAGTTGCCGTCGCCTGATAATCCTTCCGGCCGGTGCGCCTACCTGATGAACATCTATGTGCGCGAACCATTCCGCAATCACGGTTTGGCTCACAATATAGTCACACGCCTCATACAAGAGGCCCGACGACGAGAATGCGGAAAAATCTACCTCGAAACAACCGAAACGGGCCGCCCGGTCTACCAATCCCTCGGCTTCCGCGACCTCCCCGACCTAATGAAACTACCAACCGATTCGATGAAACAGGACAGCAATAAAATTTAGGGCTTTTTGAAGTAGGCGTAGATTGTTTTGCTGTCGGCCTTTAGCATAATCAAATCTTCAAGGGGTTTGTTGCATTGGGCAGCAATATTTGCAGGAGTCAGCGGGCCTTGCACGTCCTCAATATTTGCCCCCAAAATATCGCCGTCAAGGCCAAAATAGTTCAGATGATTCTCGTTTGTTAAGGCATAAATCTGCGGGTTGGGACCAAGCATACACATTACATAGCCCTTGATTTCTGATTGCTTTTCTTTGACCTTTGCAGGTGAAGTAATGATATAATCAAGTGTGACAATAGTGCCGGGATCCTCAAAATAAGTATCGGGGTCGTTCAGCGCCACATTTGCCGGCATCGGATGCCCTAAATTTGCATCGTACCATTCAAGAGACTCCTGACGAATCTGCTCGCTGTAAGGATTGCCATCATTGACGTCGTTGCGTGTCTCGGCCTTAAGTGCATCGCCTGAATAAGTTACTGAAGTAAGCATCTGGCCCGGCACAGCATAAAAATCTTGCTCGGTAACAGTATTCCCGTTTAGCGAATATTCCTTAACTTCCGGAAACATCGCCTTAATCAATGACTTATCCGTACAACGTAGGACTCCGATGCCGGGAACAATAGATGCACTATAGTATGAATCCGGCATATCCGTCAAGTGAAGATCGCCGCCCATGATGATATTAAATTGTTCGGCAATCTCCGTAGTTAAACGGCCTCCATGAATAAAAAAGACGTTGAACATACCGTCAGCGCGACGCGGCTCTTCCTCTGCCGAAGCCACGAAGTTCATCCCGACCAGAGCAAGCACAAACAAAAGAATCAAATTCCTTTTCATAACGCTATTGAGTTATTAAATTCCATATCTTCTCGCTCCATACGTATGAGTTTTTCAGGAAGAGGATAGGGCCATTCCGTCAGTTCGGTAACTACTCTATCCATCTCAATGTCAGGGATTTTTACAACATTGCCGGAGTCCGGAATCTCAACCGGGACATATTTGGTTACAAACATTAGCGAACCAATTACTGTCGGTTCTCCGCTAAGAGGATCTATATAATTTCTTACTGACATAACGCGGAGTGCGTAGTTCCCTTTTCTCGGTCGCCCCGGCAAATTCAATGTAAAGTTCTCACTGTCAGCAATACAACTATAAGGTGTAACAACCACTTCATTGCCATTCTGCTCACAAAGAACACATTCAAACACCCAATGCTTTTTCGTATTTTGGGCAAAAACTTTGCCCTCAATTTTAAAGGGTTGATCATCTACAAACAAAGAACCGGACCGTTGTTTTCCGCTCAATTTATAAGGCCAAGTCATATCGCTGTAAACAACGCGCTCCAACTCAATCGGAGGAAGAACAAGCGTATGTGAACTATCAGGAATCTCAACAGGAATATAACGACTTACATACATACCCGAATTAACAGGTACAGGTTGCCCGGAATAAGGATGTATTTCCTCAGATACAGAAGACACATAAATGGCATAATGTCCGGCCGATTTATCGGGGCGTAAATATAAAAACAACGAGAATTTTCCGTCTTCAGTATAACATGATTGTTTACGACTGACTAATTCTTCGCCAATCTGGTCACAAAACATAATTTTACACTCTATCGGTTGACCCGTGACTTTATCAATAACAGAGCCTTCAATAGTTAAAGAATCAACGGAATAACCTACGGCTGAACATAGCATCACCGAAAGGATAAAAAATGCAATTCTTCTCATAGGTATAAGGTTTACTTCTTGAGGGTGACAATCATCACGCGGTCTTTGCCGGCGGCGCGCTCCTCGTCGGTCATCAGGTTAGGGGCGGCTCCATCACCTATGAAATGGATGTTCTCAACCAGCGAGGTGTCGGGCACTACTTTGAGGAATTCTTCGTAATTATAGTGCTTGTTGTCGAGAATGAAGACGACCTTGTCGGCGCGGCTGAATGTGCCATAGCCGTCGATATGCCCTTCCAGGGCAATAGCCTCTTCAGTCGGCACTTGTCCAACAATCTGATATGACTGGACATAGGGCTTGTCGGGCGCTTTGTCGTAAGCAAATGTCTGGACCATCCAATCGCCGTAGAGAGCAAAGGTGATTTTCACGTTGCCCTTGTCGCCCTTCTCACATTTTTCGATTATAGTGCTTCCGTCAGGCATCTCCCAAGTGCCTCGCTGAACCAGCGTGCCCTCAAGAACTCTAACCTTTCCGTTTGTAGTGTTAACAAACACACCGTCGCCCGGCTGAGGGTTATATTCAACTTCGTGAAACTCGTCAACCCGGAACGTGCCGTCCGAGAAATAAGTCTTCTCAAAGTGGGCCTGAGGCTGACCGTTCTCCTCAAGGAGCATCCAAATTCCGGCAACCTTAGCGGAATCTTCCGCATAAACCACGTTCATTGACATCACGACAGCCGACAGGGCGGCTAAAACCAATTTTTTCATACTCGCGAAAAGTTTAATGATGAATAATTCACGGGCAAATATACGGCAGAAAACTCACATAACCAACATATTTACAAAATTTTAACAAAAAATGGGGGGGGGTAATTAACACCCATTAACTTTCGGTCCCGGCAACGAGATAAAGTATGGAGGCGGCGATCTCCGAGCGCCGCCATGGGTCATAAGGACCGTCTCTGCGGCGACGAGACGTCGCCTTTCCCTTGGTCGCCCCTTGTCCGTTTGGGGACAAACGGACCTCCCCAACCATCTTCCTGAAATTTTGTATTTTGTATTTTTAATTTGTATTTTACTCGTCGTCGTCGTCCTCGTCATCGTCGAAGTCGAAGTCGGTCCAGAGGTCGGCGGTAAATTGCTCAAGTTCGCGACCTTCCTTCTTGGTGGGGCGGCCCAGACCCTTGCGGCGGTCGACAAAGCCGGAAATCTTGACCATCTCAAGGAGATCGAGTTCCGCCTTCGGAGTGATATTCTCCATATATTCCGGCACGAGTTTAGCGCCCAGTCGGTTCTGGACCAACTGCAATACGCGGAACGAATAAGTCACGGGCGATTTGCGCACCTTAACGACATCGCCCACCTTCAGCATACGCGACGGCTTGACAATCACGTCGTTAACCTCTACACGGCCTTTCTTAACGGCATCAGTGGCGATTGAACGGGTCTTGAACACCCTGACGGCCCACAGCCATTTGTCTACTCTACAATCCATAAACACTAAACATTATACTCTCAACACTCAACTACTTATTATTGTAATTGCACATCGCAGTCTGCAAGCCGGCGAGCACAAACGTCTTGATAGCGTCGATTGCCACATCAAGGCGCGCCGGAAGAGCCTCCATCTGCTCGGGAGTGAACTTGCCGAGCACGTAGTCAATCTGGTGGCCGCGCGCAAAGTCAGAGCCGATGCCGAAGCGCAGGCGCGGATAGGCCTGGGTGCCAAGCATGGCGGCAATATTTTTCAGTCCGTTATGGCCGGCGTCGGAGCCTGAACCCTTCATACGGATAGCGCCGAACGGGAGCGCAAGGTCGTCGACCAGCACGAGGATATGATCCACCCTTTCTTCACCTCCGCGTCAGGGAGTACCGACATGATTCCCTCTACCCACTTATC
>CAYUGU010000115.1:0-4665 GCA_964444345.1 uncultured Bacteroides sp. | reverse complement strand
CGCTCCATGATAAAATGCCGGATGTGGTGCTATATAAGGAGGATAAGAACTGGATCTATTTCATTGAGTCCATTACTTCGGTTGGGCCTATGGATCCGAAACGCATTGTGGAGATAGAGGCAATGACAAAGGAAGTGAAGGCAGGTAAAATTTTCATTTCGGCTTTTCAGGACTTTGCAACCTATAAGAAATTCTCAGACAAGCTGGCTTGGGAGACGGAAGTCTGGATTGCAGAAATGCCGGACCACCTGATTCATCTCAACGGCGATAAATTCTTAGGCCCAAGATAAGGAGTCCAGAATTCTATTCAAAAAATTACAACTCCCGCCTCATCAAGGGATAAGGCGGGAGCATGTGGTTTATGCAGGATTATTTACTTGCTCTTTTAGGGGATAAGCCTATCGGATTACTTTGGCGGTCTTGCCGTTTGAGTAGCGGACGATGTTGACGCCCTTCACGTAGTCGGCATGGCGGTTGCCCTGGAGGTCGTAGATGTCGGTGACGGTGAGGTTTTCATCGGCTGCAATATCCTCAACAGCGAGGTCGCCGAGGATTGTGCCGAATGTGCTCCATACAGGAGCCTTCTTGTATGCCTCTAAGCTGCCGCCCATCACGTGAAGCGTCATCTCAGGGCAGGTAGAAGTCTTGATACCATTGGCCATGGTGCCGAAGATATAGTCATCCTCAGTGATTGGAGCCGGAGTCTCGGCATAAGCATAGATGTCTTTTAGCTTCTTGCTGTTAAGGAAAACCATTGGACCATAGTTATTGAGTGTAGAAGGAAGTTTGATTGTTTCCAGCTCCTGGATGGCACTAAAGGAACGGTCGCCAATAGACTCCAACCCTTCATTGAACTCCACGCTCTGCAGGTTCACACAATTGTTGAATCCTAAGGCATCGACAGTCTTCATGCTCTTTCCGAATTTTACCGACTTAAGCTCGGCACAGTAGCCGAAAGTGTGTCTGCCGATATATGTAACCTTATCGGGAATCACAAGATCCACAATCTTCGTATTATAGAAAGCAATGTATTCAATACTTTCAAGCTCTTCGGGGAGATCAATTTTGGTGATGGGCACTGCATAGAAAGCCTGCTGGCCGATTCTCTTCACTCCCTTGGGAATCTCCACAGCCTTAAGCGACGTACAGTTTGAGCAGGTTCCGTCGGGAATTTCTTCCAGCCATTCGGGCAGATTGACGCTTTCAAGAGACGTAGCGAAACTGAACATATTAGCACCGAACTTTTTCAAAGACTTTGGCAAATATACTTCCTTAAGGCCATCGCATGAAGCAAATATCGCCTCGTCCATAATTTCCAGCCCCTCGTTGAGCTTAGCCTCAGGGAGCACCTTACATGAGGCGAAACACTGAAAGTCGAGTTGTTTGAGCGTAGAGGGGAAATTCACTTGCTTAAGAGATGCCTCATTAAAGAAGCAGAGACGGCCAATCCTTTCAAGACCCTCATTCAGCTTTACAGTCTCGAGTTTAGCGCATCCTGTAAAAGCCTGTTCTCCGATTTCCTTCAGAGTAGAGGGCATCTCTACTGTAACAAGATTTGCCGAAGCATTGAAGAGATAGCCACTTATTTTGGCAATACCCTCGGGGAATTTCAGATCGGTTCCGGTAAAGGGGGTGGTCATTCCCAATAACATATTTGATCTTTTATCGATAAAGAAGGTTTCCTTTATCTCGAAATTATTGTTTCCTTCTGCGATGGTGATGCTCTGGAGCTTTGCCGCCTGGGCCACAAATGCATCTCCGATAGAGGTTACACCTGCTGGGATAGTAAGGGACGTGATCTGCGCTTTCATGAAGGCTCTTTCTGCGATGACTTCCAGAGATTCAGGAAGATTGATCTGACTGAAAGGAGCGTCCATGAAGACAGTTTTCCCGAGTTCCTTTATGCCTGAAGCCACCGAATATACACCGTCCACTCCTAAGGCAGGGCTCACAAGAACGAGGACCTCCTTATTCTTGCTTACCACGGCATTGTCCATCGTAGTGTAATAAGGGTTGGCGGCATCTACCTTGACAGTCTTGAGCGCGGTGCATCCTTTGAAAGTATTTCCGTTCATGGCTCGAAGAGAAGCGGGAAGGGTTATCTCCGGAAGCTTGGAGCAATTCATGAAAACTTCCTCGCCGAGGCTGTCGAGCTTAGCATCGAAGGAAAAGCTGGTAAGCTGCTTGTTATTGCTAAAGGCACGCCTTTCAATCACCTTCACATTCTGGCCGAGAGTGACGGTAGTTAGCGGACAGCTTGTGAAAGCCCCTGTGGAAATTGAGGTCACGGGATAGGTTTGGTTTTCATATGTAATGGCGCCGGGGACGGTGAGGGAGGATTCCTCATCATCGTAGAAACCAAGAAGTTTAGCTTCGCCATTAGATAACTGGTAATAGAGATTATTTCCCACCACCTGAATATCCTGGGCCTGGAGGGAGCTGCTAATGCCGCTTATCGTCATTGCAAATAGCAACAACAGCATCACACGGAATTTGGAACAGTAATTCTGTTTCATGTAAGATTACATTAAGGTTAAAGAATATGGTTTATTGGCAGATGGCAGAAGGGAGCTGCGTATCTAACTTCTGCGCCATCCTAAGCAAAATTACAAAAATTCAATTTACCCCCCCCGATTAACATATTTTAACATTGCTATTCCTTATTTTTAACATATACGATGAACTAAAGGGAATTTAAAAAGTCGCGGAAATAAAGCTTACGCTTAGGCGCCGAACTTCCGGAATAGCGCGGAAATAAAATTAAGTTAGTGATTATAGGTGGAATACGCCGAACTAGGGGCGGACCTGAAGGTCCTGAAACGCACAGAAAGTCGGCTTAGGCATCGCCTTACTTGTAAGGAGCGGCACAAGTTGGATGGCAATGATGGTGCGGGGGACTGTTTAGATCAGGAATTGATCCGAACGCTGGATTTTTTAGCTCCGGAGGAGCACGCGAGATGGGAGCGGGATGGGGCGCAGATTATTTATGGAGTCGTTAGTCTATTCGGGATGGGCGCAGATGGTGGAGGGCAGACCGGCCCTCGGATTACGGTAGGAGATACACGTCAGGGAGTACTCGGCATGGTGATAGTCGGTACGGGGGACTAAAGATCCCCCCTCCCAGGGAGGACGGTGGAGGGGATATAGGCTATTCATTCATAGGGTCGTTCTCCCTAAGCTCTTTTATCAGTTCCTCGAGGATGTAACCATCACTCATCAGTTGCAAGCCATATTTCGGATCTGTCATTTGCTCATATACCTTGGTGGAGTAATATAGATCAAGGGCCCGGTCGGGTGATATTTTTAGGGCGTCGGCCAAGAGCATGATTATCCGGCTTTGTTTACGCCATAATACACTATCTCTCATAAATTAAATAATTATTTCGATACAACCTCCGCATGTTCAAATGTGAGATATGTATCTATTATTTCTTGATTGAGAATGCAAATCTGGTGATTGATATTTTTATAACGGAGCTGACCGAGAGCCTGTTCGGCAGTTATAATACCGTTCTCAAAGTCTTCAACTGTATCAATAACATTATCGTTGGCGACTCCTCCCTCCACAATATCATATTGTTTGTGCATTTCTCCTCCCCGCCTACAATCTATAACATAATTCAACCAGTCGAGATCATAGGTCTCAAAAATTTTGACGCGGAAACTGGTGTTTTTAACTCGTGCATAGTCTAAGCTATATGCCGAAACAATAGGCTGTGTATTCCTCCCTTTCCTTTCTGCAAGGGTTTGTGCCCAGGCCTTTGCTTGGTCATACAGATTAGTAAGATAAAAACCTTGACCAAAGTCTACCTTTTTTCTCCCCAATCCTACCAATGGAGATGGCACAGCCACGTATGAACCGTGATATAGGATTGTCATAATCCAGCCTCCCAGTTTAAAAGAGTTTCACAAATGTCATCGGCAACCCAATCAAGACTTTGAGTATGCAATTCCTCATATCTTTTTATTAGTCTGTTACGGATCAAGTCTTGCCTACTCAACCGGTCGTACATCTCCTTACCGGATATACCCAGCTTGCGGGCTCCACTTTCAATCGCCATTACGGCGAAATGAATCCTTCTGTATACCTCATTATCTATATTCATATTATGAGTATTTGGTCACTTAATTACAAAATTAATAAATTCTACCGATATCCTATGTTCAAGTTTCTCATATCTACTTGGTAATTTATCCTTATATATGGAACGGTTAGAATTTTAAGACTTGCCGAACTTCTTAAGCTACTCGGTATGGGGGACCGCAGATTCCCCTCCTAGGGAGGACGGTGGAGGCGAGGGTTCATAAAGATGGCGTCATGGTTAGACAGCTCAGCACCGAAACATTTTGCCGTTTCTGTACAAATCGACCTCTAAACATTTTGCCGTTTCTGACATTTAGATTATATTTGCATTAAAAATCAAGAGGTTATGGAATATCCAATTTTTAAGCGTAAAATATATTCCAAAATTAAGGAATGGAAGGAAAAATCAGCCGGAGAAACAGGGTCAATGTAAAAATCCAGTTAAAATAAATTGCCATCAATGCCAATATTTAAGGTGCTTTCCCTCTGTTTAGATCAGGAATTGATCCAAACGCTGGATTTTTTTGCTCCGGAGGAGCACGCGAGATGGGAGCGGGATGGGGCGCAGATTATTTATGGAG
>CAYUGU010000114.1:0-4712 GCA_964444345.1 uncultured Bacteroides sp. | reverse complement strand
TGGCGTGGCGGGCGGCCGCATCGGCGTAGACCACGGCCTCGATGAGCGAGTTCGAGGCCAGGCGGTTGCCGCCGTGAAGCCCCGTGCAACTACATTCGCCGACCGCATAGAGGCGGCTGATGCTCGACTCGCCGTTGCCGTCAACCTTGATGCCGCCACAGAGATAATGGGCAGCAGGCGCTACGGGGATGTAGTCCTTGGTGATGTCGATGCCGAGTTCGAGGCAGTGGCGATAGATGTTGGGGAAGTGGCGCTTGGTCTCCTCCGGGTCCTTATGGGTCACGTCAAGATAGACGTGGTCGTCGCCGTTCTGCTTCATTTCCGAGTCGATTGCGCGGGCAACTATGTCGCGCGGCGCAAGCGAAAGCCGCGGGTCATATTTGTGCATGAACTCCTCGCCCTTGAGGTTGCGGAGCACTGCCCCGTAGCCTCTCATTGCCTCCGTAATCAGGAAGTTAGGGCGGTCACCGGGGTTATAGAGGGCCGTAGGGTGAAACTGAATGAATTCCATGTCCTTGACGGTGCCCTTGGCGCGATAGACCATTGCGATACCGTCGCCCGTGGCTACCAGCGGGTTCGTAGTGGTCTGATAGACGGCTCCGACGCCCCCCGTGGCCATCAGCGTCACCTTGCTCAGAAACTTGTCGACGCGGTCGTTGGCCTCGTCGAGCACGTAGGCGCCATAGCAGGTGATGTCCTCCGTGCGCCGCGTAACGATTTTGCCCAGATGATGCTGAGTGATGATTTCTATGGCGAAATGATTCTCGAAAATGTCAATGTTAGGGTGGCGGCGAATCTGCTCGATCAGGCGCTGCTGAATTTCGAAGCCCGTATTGTCAGCATGGTGCAGAATACGGAACTCGCTGTGGCCCCCCTCGCGGTGGAGGTCGAAGGTCCCGTCCTCCTTGCGGTCGAAGTCCACGCCCCATTTGAGCAGTTCCTTGATTTGCTCCGGAGCGTTCGTGACCACCTTTTCAACGGCCTGAGGGTCGCTGAGCCAGTCGCCCGCAATCATCGTGTCCTCAATGTGTTTCTTGAAGTCGTCGACCTCAAGATTGGTGACCGAGGCCACTCCTCCCTGGGCGAGGGCCGTGTTGGCCTCGTCGAGCGTCGACTTGCAGACAATGGCAACTTTGGCCGTGTCGGCGACTTTCAGGGCGAAACTCATTCCGGCAATTCCGGAACCGATTACCAGATAGTCATATTTGTAGGTCATACTTGAATGGATTTAAGTTTTGAGTGGACAATGCCGGTCACTATGAACGTGGCCGGACATAGAAGCATTACAATCGAAAAGAAATTAAGGTAACCCGTCTGCTGCTGCAACCAGCCCGAGACCATGCCCGGAAGCATCAGCCCGAGGGCCATCAGTCCGGTGCAGAACGCATAGTGCGAGGTAGTATACTCGCTCCCCTCGCAAAATTTCATCATATACATCATGTAGGCCGTGAAGCCGAAGCCGTAGCCAAACTGCTCGAAGGTCATGCCCGAGCAGATGAGCGCCATATTGGCCGGATGCGCATAGGCCAGATAACAATAGAAGGCGCTCGGGAGCGTGAGCATCAGCGCCATAGGCCAGAGGCAGCGCCTGAGGCCGTAGCGGGCCATAACGATGCCGCCGACAATCCCGCCGAAGATAATTCCGGCCACTCCGAAAGTGCCGTTTGCCTGGCCGACTTGCTCCGTCGTGAGCCCCAAGCCCCCCTCGGCCGCAGGGTCGAGCAGGAAGGGCTGAACCATTTTGCAGAGCACTGATTCCGGCAGCCGGTAGAACAGCAGGAAGGCCAGGGCAACGCCGATGCCCGGTTTGCGGAAAAAGGTCACGAACGTATTGGCGAAATCGCGCATAATCTCGCCTACTCCGCGCGCCTTGTTGGGCACGTCGGAGGCCGGACGGGGCAGCGTTTGCGAATGCCACGCACTGAAAATCAGAAACATAGCCGCCATAGCCCCGAAGAGGGCGGTCCACGCCTCGGCCGGCGCGAACCCGCGGGAAATCAGGCGCCCGGCGCCCCAGACCACGCCCCCGGAGGCGAGCATATTAGCCGCGCGGTAAAAAGTCGAGCGGATGCCGACGAAGAAGGCCTGCTGCGGCTCCGTAAGCGCAAGCATATAGAAGCCGTCGGCCGCAATATCGTGGGTTGCCGACGCGAAAGCGGTCCACCAGAGTGCCCCGAGAGTCAGCGATAGCCAGAGCGGAGTCTGCAGCGCTCCTGCGACAACCCCGAGCCCGGCGAACATTGCAATCTGCATCGCGATAATCCATATACGCTTGGTCGAAAACATATCGACAAACGGCGCCCAAAAAGGCTTGACGACCCACGGCAGATAGAGCAGGGAGGTATAAAAGGCCACGCGGCCGTTGTCCATGCCCATATTTTTGAGCAGAACTACGGCCACGGTAACGACCACGGCGTTTGGGAATCCCTCGGCCAGATAGAGCGAGGGAATCCAAAGCCACGGTTGATTACGCCTTGGTCTTTTCAATCCATTTGCGTGCATTGATAAACGCATCAATCCAGGGAGTTACCTCGTCCTTAGCGTGCTCGGCCGGATAGTAGCCACACTGCCAGGGGAAGATAGCGCGTTCGAGGTGGGGCATAATGGCCAGATGGCGTCCGTCGGCCGAACTGAGGGCCGCAACGTCAAAGTCCGAGCCGTTGGGATTTCCCGGATAGGTTGAATAACTGTATTTTGCCGCGATATGATATTCGCTTTCGGGGCGAGTCAGGCGGAAGCGCCCTTCGCCGTGGGCCACCCAGATTCCGAGCGAGCGTCCGGCCAGGCTCTTGAACATCACGCTGTTGTTCTCAGGCACGTCGATGCTCAGGAAGGTCGACTCAAACTTATGGCTGACGTTATGGTCCATTTTCGAGCCGTCGCCTAAGCCGAGCAGGTCCAGTTCCATAATCAACTGGCAGCCGTTGCAGACGCCGAGGCTCAGCGTGTCAGGCCGCGCATAGAAGCGCTTGAGGGTTTCGCGTGCCGTCTCGTTCCAGCGGAAGCCCGAGGCCCAGCCCTTGGCCGAGCCGAGAACGTCGGAGTTCGAGAAACCGCCGCAGAAGACTATCATATTGATGTCGTCCAGGGTCTCGCGTCCGCTCATCAAGTCGGTCATATGCACGTCCTTGACGTCGAAGCCCGCAAGATAGAGCGAGTAGGCCATTTCTCGGTCGCCGTTGACGCCCTTTTCGCGGATAATCGCGGCCTTGACGCCGCTCTTGGCGTGGGAGTAACTGATTCCGCGCGAGGCCATTGTGCCGTCCCAGTCGGCCGCAAAGTCATACTTGACGGGCTGCTTGCCATAGTTTTCGGCGCGCAGGTCGGCACATTTTTCGCCGCTCTGCAGGCGGTCGAGCAGATGGCTCGGCTTATACCAGCGCGCAAGCAGTTCGTCGGTGCGGAAGTCGAACGAGGCGGTTTCGCAGACAAAGGTCAGTTTGCCTTCGGCCGACGGAGTAACCATCGCGATAATGTCGGCGTCGATTCCGCAGGAGTTCAGCACTCGCTCAACGGCGTCTTCGTCCGAATGGCGAACCTGGATAATCACGCCCGGGTTTTCGGCAAAGAGCGTCTTGACGGGGTCGCCATCGGTAATCTTGTCGAGGTTAAGAGTGACGGGGACGGGTGACGCAAACATCATTTCGAGGAGCGTCGTGATTCCGCCGCCGGCGCTGATATCGTGGATGGCCGAGATGAGGCCGAGTTTGACGAGTTGCTGAACGGCATCGAACGCCTTGACAAAATGGGCAGGGTCCGCAACCGTCGGGGCTTCGCCGCCAATGGCGCCGAGGCTCTGCAGGAGGGCCGAGCCGCCGAGGTGGCGCTCAGAGGCCGAGAAGTCTACGAGCATCAGCGTGGAGGCCTCCGGCTGGAGCACGGGGCCTACAATCTTGCGCACATCGCCGGTTTCGGCGGCGGCGGAGATGATGACCGTGCCGGGGGCGAGGACTTTTTCGTCGCCATATTTCTGGGTCATGCTGAGCGAGTCTTTGCCCGTCGGGATGTTGACGCCGATGGCGCAGGCAAAGTCGCTGGCAGCCTTAACAGCCTTATAGAGAGCGGCATCCTCGCCTTCGTTGCGGCATGGCCACATCCAGTTGGCCGAGAGCGAAACGCCGCCGAGGCCGTCGGCAAGGGGGGCACCGACAAGGTTCGTGAGCGATTCGGCAATAGCCATTACGGAGCCTTTGGCCGAGTCGACAAGGGCTACCTGCGGGGCGTGGCCAATGGAGGTTGCCATACCCTTCTTGCCGGTGAAGTCGAGGGCCACGGCGCCGCAGTCGCTCAGGGGCATCTGCGTCGGGCCCTGACATTGCTGGCGGGCTACCTTGCCCGTAACCGAGCGGTCAACCTTGTTGGTCAGCCAGTCTTTGCAGCCCACGGCTTCGAGGGCGAGGACTCCGTTAATATAGGCGGGGAGGTTCTGAATGTCGAGGTCGAGGTCGGCATAGTGGCGCTCGACGGTTTTGTCGGTCATCACCGTCTTGGGCGATGAGCCGAACATATCTTTCATTCCGAGGTCAATGGGGCGCACGCCGTCGGGCTGCTCGAAGACGAAGCGGTCATCGCCCGTCGTTTCGCCAACCACGTAGAAGGGGGCGCGCTCGCGCTCGGAAATCTTCTTGACGCGGTCAATATGCTCGGCGTCCATAACCATACCCATGCGCTCCTGGCTCTCGTTGCCTACGATTTCCTTGGCCGAGAGGGTC
>CAYUGU010000113.1:0-4854 GCA_964444345.1 uncultured Bacteroides sp. | reverse complement strand
TTCCCAGAAAATGGAGGTCGGATGCCAGTCTTCATCCTTTTTCTCCTTGAGGGTCTTGATCCAATAGTCGGGAATACCCATGGCCATACGGTAGTCGAAGCCGAGGCCGCCCGACTTGACCGGCAGGGCCAGTCCGGGCATACCGCTCATCTCCTCCGCAATAGTGATTGCGTGTTTGTTGACGCTGTGAATCAGCAGGTTGGCAAGCGAGAGATAAGTGATGGCGTTAGTGTCCTGTCCGCCGTTATAGTAATCCTCATATCCTCCAAACGCCTGCCCCAGGCCGTGGTTAAGGTAGAGCATCGAAGTCACCCCGTCGAAGCGGAAGCCGTCAAAATGATACTCCTCAAGCCAGTAGCGGCAGTTGCTCAGCAGGAAGTAGAGAACGTAATTCTTTCCGTAGTCGAAACAGAGCGAATCCCACGCCGGATGTTCGTGGCGGTCGCCCTGATAGAAGTAGAGATACGGGTCGCCGTCGAGGCGTCCGAGTCCTTCAACTTCGTTCTTGACCGCATGGGAGTGGACAATGTCCATGATGACGGCGATTCCGCGGCTGTGGGCGTCGTCGATAAGGCGCTTGAGGTCCTCGGGGGTGCCGAACTTGCTGCTCGCCGCATAGAAGGAACTGACGTGATAGCCGAACGACCCGTAGTAGGGGTGTTCCTGAATCGCCATAATCTGGATGCAGTTATAGCCGTCCTTATGGATGCGCGGCAGGATGTTGGTGCGGAACTCTTCGTAGGTTCCGATGCCCTCCTTGTCCTGGGCCATGCCTATGTGACATTCGTAGATGAGCAGCGGGTCAGTGTTCGGTTTGAAGCGCTTTACGGTCCATTTGTAAGGCTCGTCGGGCGCCCAGACCTGGGCCGAGAAAATCGGCGAGTCGGGGGCCTGCACTACTCGCTGAGCGTAGGCCGGGATGCGTTCGCCGCTGCCGCCGGGCCATTCAACCAGCATCTTGAAATACTGGCCATGCTTAATCTGCCCGGGTTTCAGTTTCAGTTCCCAATCGCCGTAAGTCCCCTTGATTTTTTTCAGTTTGAATGCCTTCTCAGGCTTCCAACCGTTAAAATCGCCAATAAGGTAAATCGCTGTGGCATTGGGCGCATACTCTCTGAACACCCACCCGTCTTCGGTCCGGTGAAGGCCGAAATACTCATAGGCGTTGGCGAAATTCTTCAGCGAGCCGGACTGAGCGGTCAGTTCGGCCTCCTTGCGAAGCACCTCGCGGTGGCGACCCTCGATAGCCTCGGTGAAAGGCTCCAGCCACGGGTCATTTTTAATCAGTTTAAGGCGCGACTTGCGTGCCTTCGGCGATGTTTTCATGGTCAAATGCATTTGTTATAACATCGCAAATTTAATAAAAATTCCCCACACCCCAAAACTTTTACGTCAAAAAATATTGTTATTTGACGAGGGCGTTCAAGATGTTGTAAAATTCGGGGTCTTCGCCTACGGTGGTGTTGACGATATAGCCGTCGGGGTTGATTATCAGTTTGGTCGGGAAGCCGGTCACTCCGTAGAGGGCCGTGACAGATTTGGCGCGGTCCGTGTCGGGGTCTTCCCAGAGGTTAATCCAGGGGAGTTCATACTTTTGGAGCGCGCGGAGCCAGGTCTCTTTTTTGTCGCCGATGGCCACTCCGACAAACTTCACTTTCGGGTTAAGTTTCGCATAGTTTTCTTTCATCTGCGGGAAGCCTTTGATGCACCAGCCACACCAGGAACCCCAGAAATCAAGCACGACCCAACTGCCGCGCAAGGAGTTGAGGCTAACCTCTTTGCCTTGGGCGTCGGGGAGGGTGAAGTTCGGGGCTTTTTTGATTTGGGCTTGCGAGCCTAAGGCGGCGATTACGGTCATCAGGACCGCGAGAAGCATTTTTTTCATGTCAATTATCAGTAGATTAGGGGGATTATTGATTTTTGAGTCAGGGGGCCGAACTCGCGCTGATAGCGGCCATTGATTTTGCGCGCGCGCGGAGCCAGGTTGGCAAACGTCCAGAGGGCGAAGACGGCGCCGGCCCATGACCAGGTCAGCACGGCGAAGCCTACCCACTCCATAAATTCGCCCAGATAGTTGGCCGACGTCACGTAGCGGAACATTCCGCCGCGGGGCAGGTAATGGCGCGTGTCGCCCGGCTTGCGCAGGTTGCGTATAATGCTGTCGCTCTGAATGTTGGTATACATTCCCCAGAAGAAGATTACCGTCCCGAGAATGAACTGCCAGGAGCCGAGCCACGACGCCGGATAGCGCTCGGGCGACGAGACGTAGAAAATCCAGCCCCCTTGCATCAGGGCGTTGAGCGTGTTGAACGTAATGCCCATCAGCATCACCGACAGGGGCATCTTGCCGCGGGTCTTAATCAGCAGAGGGAAGATAAACGACCGCTGGAAGTAATGGAGTTGGAAGATACAGAACATCACCAGCGGGG
Source organism: uncultured Bacteroides sp. (assembly GCA_964444345.1). Taxonomy (GTDB): domain Bacteria; phylum Bacteroidota; class Bacteroidia; order Bacteroidales; family Muribaculaceae; genus UBA3263. Next base: position 2,425 of record CAYUGU010000113.1, on the reverse strand, counting down.
CCACTTCAAACCGCCTGGCCGAGCAGAGCCAGAGAATGCACATCACGATGAAAACCGGCGCCTCCATAAGTACCCACCCGAGGCGGTTATTGATTGTCGGGCCCCACTTGCGGGTGTAGGCCACGCCATAGCCGGCTTCGACAAAGTTGAGCGCAATGAATACCACTACGGCCGTGGCGGTCATCACCCAAAGGAAGATGCGGAAGTTTTCCGGCTGAAAAAGTATGAAATGTTCCATAAAATAAATAGTTGCTTAAAAGGGGTTTAGGTAGAAAAGTCGTCGGGTGGCGCGGGTGGTCGCCGTATAGAGCCAGCGGTGGAAATCGAGGGTCAGCAGCGCCTCGGGAGCAACCCCGCCGAGGTCGGCAATCACGTTGGCCCACTGCCCGCCCTGAGCCTTATGGCAGGTGATTGCATAGGCATACTTGACCTGCAGGGCCTGGAAGTAGGGGTTTTTCTTCATTGACTTCAATCGCGCGCGGTGGGGCGTGTTTTCGGTGAAGAGTTGCGGGTCTTCATAGACCGCGTCGAAGAGCGTCTGCTGCTGTTCGGCCGTGAGGGCGGGGGCGTCGGAGGTCAGACATTCGAGGATAATCTTGCAGTCGAGTTCAACCGACCGGTAGGGGAACTCCAGGCGGACGTCGGCAAACCGGAAACCATAGCGCTCCTCAGTCCCGTAAATGCGGACAACCCGGGCCGTATCGCCGTTGGCAATAAAGTCGAGTTCGCGGATGTTGGCGGCCCAATGGTAGTTGTTTTTCGCCACGAGCAGCAACTCGTCGCGACAGAGTTCTTCCTGACGGTCAAGTATTTGCGAACGAATCCCGAGGTTAAACTTCGTGGCGCGCCAGTTAGCGCGGGTTATCAGGACCGTCTCCTCGATTCCGTCCTCGCCATAGAGGTCGGAAATCGTCTCCTGCAGTTCCTCGCCGGGCAGGGCGAAAACGTCGTCGAAATTGAAGTTGAAATAGGGGCGCTCGAGCGGGTCGAGGAGCATCTGTTTGCGCTGGGCCGTAGCGTTGAAAAGGATGCCGCTCGAACCGGCCTGGCGCACCGTGTGGGTCAGTTGCACTCGGCTCACTTTCAGGCCGTAACCTCTCAGTTCGTTGGGCTGAAGGGCCGGCGAATCGGTGCAACCCACCGGGGGCAACTGGGCCGTATCGCCCACGAAGATTATGCGGCAGAAATAGCCCGAGTAGACATAGTGGATAAGATCGGTCAGCAGGTCTGAGCCGGCATCGCGCGCGCCAATCATCGAGGCCTCGTCGACAATAAAAATAGTGTTTTTATGCGGGTTGTCCATAACCGCCGCAAACGGTTTCCCCTGGCCCGGGGGATAGTAAATTTTGCGGTGGATTGTCGACGCCGGATAGTCGGCATAGGCTGCCAGAACCTTGGCGGCACGGCCCGTCGGCGCGAGGAGCACGGTTGGAATATCGACTTCGTGGAGCGCGCGGACCAGGGCGCTGACCAGAGTGGTCTTGCCCGTGCCCGCATAGCCGCAAAGAAGGAAAATTGACTCGTGGGACGCCGAGGTGCGACAAAAGCGTGCCAGCACCCGGGCCGTCACCGCCTGCTGCTCCGTAGGCTCATACGGAAGCCGCTCAAGAATCTTCTGTGCAAACTCGCTAACAGTCAACTTCTCTAAATTAAAAATGAAAAATGAGGTGAAGAATTATTCATTTTTCACACTTCATTTTTCATTTTTCACTCTTATTTTGTATTTTGTATTTTGTATTTAAATGGTCCATTCAACCCCGTCCTTGGTATCCTTGACTTGGAAGCCGATTTCGGCCAGGCGGTTGCGGATAAGGTCGGAGGTTGCCCAATCCTTTTTCGCCTTGCTTTCGGCGCGGATTTCGAGCAGCAGGTCAATAGCCTCCTCATAGGGTTTGAGGTTAGCCTCGCCGGCGCCGTCGGGGGGCAGAATCCCGAGGATGTCGAAGAGATAATCCTTAAAGAGGCGCTTAATCAGGTCGAGGTCGGCCTCAGTGGCCTTGGCGGTGCCGTCGTTAACCTGATTGATAATGCGCGCAAGGTCAAAGAGATAGCCAATAACTACGGGCGTATTCAGATCGTCGTCCATAGCCTCCTGCATTTTCTGCTCCATTCCGCTCAGGTCGACGGTCGACTCGGCCGACGGCTTGAGGTCCTGGAGGCGTTTCCATGCTTCGTAGAGGCGCTTCAAACCCTTTTCGGCAGCCTGCAGGGCTTCGTTGCTGAAGTCGAGGGTCGAACGATACTGGGCCATCAGGATGAAGAAGCGGATGGTCATCGGCGAATAGGCCTGTTGCAACTTCTCGTGAGTGCCGTCGAAAAACTCGTCGAGAGTGATGAAGTTGTTGTAACTCTTGCCCATCTTCTTGCCCTCGATGGTGATCATGTTGTTGTGCATCCAGTAGCGCACGGCGTCGTGGCCGTTGTG
>CAYUGU010000112.1:0-4952 GCA_964444345.1 uncultured Bacteroides sp. | reverse complement strand
TCATGCTCGTATTTGGAACTCGTCCGGAGGCTATCAAGATGGCGCCGCTTGTAAAAGAGTTCCAAAAGTATCCTAAAGATTTTGATACTATAGTATGCGTAACAGGTCAGCATCGTCAGATGTTAGATCAGGTTCTTGACTTATTTGAAATAAAGCCTGATTATGACCTAAATATAATGAAGCAGGGTCAAGACTTATATGACGTTACGGCTCGTGTTTTAACAGGTATGCGTGATGTGCTGAAAGATGCTAAGCCGGATGTTGTCCTCGTTCATGGAGACACTACTACCTCAACGGCGGCAGCCCTTGCAGCATTCTACCAACAGATTCCCGTGGGTCACGTAGAAGCAGGACTCCGCACCCATAATATCTATTCCCCGTGGCCAGAGGAGATGAACCGCCAGATAACTGGTCGAATAGCTACATACAATTTCGCGCCAACTCCTCTAAGTAGAGAGAATCTACTCATTGAAAACGTTGACGACAATAAAATAACAGTTACTGGTAATACCGTAATTGATGCGCTTTATTTAGTCGTTGATAAAATAAAAACAGACCATACCCTTGATAGAAAACTAAAAGGAGATCTCAAAATGGCGGGCTACGATGTTGACCGTCTTTCCAAGGGTAGAAAACTTGTGCTTATCACCGGACATCGTCGTGAAAACTTCGGTGAAGGTTTCATTTCTATGTGTCGGGCAATCAAATTTCTTACAGAGAAATTCCCCGAGGTTGACTTCGTGTACCCTATGCACTTGAATCCGAATGTTCGTAAACCAATTCACGAGGTGTTTGGGGATAATTTATCCGGATTGGGTAACATGTTCTTCATCGAGCCTCTGGAATATCTGTCGTTCGTTTACCTTATGGAAAAATCGACTATTGTGCTGACCGATAGCGGTGGAATCCAGGAAGAGGCTCCGGGATTGGGTAAACCTGTACTCGTAATGCGCGATACAACAGAGAGACCTGAGGCACTTACAGCAGGAACCGTTAAACTCGTTGGTACGGATTATAACATGATCGTATCTGAAGTATCCGACCTTTTGAACGACGAAAAGCATTACGAAAAAATGTCAAAAGCAGTAAATCCTTACGGGGATGGTCTTGCTTGCAAACGCATTATTGAAACGCTCAAATAATCATATCACAATAATATGAAAGCATGCTTCATGGGCCTGGGATATATCGGGCTCCCTACTGCAATAATCGCAGCAAAAAACGGAGTTGATATCGTTGGAGTCGATATTAACCCTTCCGTAGTAGAGCAAACAAATGCCGGACATCTACATATCATAGAGCCTGGAATGGAGGATATGTTAAAGGAAGTGGTCGAGTCAGGAAAACTTCATGCTACCACCACTCCGGAAACTGCTGACGCATACTTTATGGTAGTGCCCACACCTTTTAAGGGAAACCATGAACCAGACGTAAGTTATGTTGAAGCCGCAACACGTGCCGTGATACCTCTGCTTAAAGAAGGGGATCTCTACGTGATAGAATCCACATCACCAGTTGGGACTACCGAGCAGATGGCGAGAATAATCTTTAATGAGCGACCTGAGCTTGAAGGGAAGATTTATATCGCATACTGCCCTGAGCGCGTTCTTCCAGGAAATGTAATATATGAGCTCGTTCATAATGACCGCGTGATTGGAGGTCTCAATGAAGAATCTACCAAGAAAGCGCAGGAATTCTATAGCCAGTTCGTAAAGGGCACATTGCATCCGACTAATGCCCGCACGGCTGAGATGTGCAAGCTGACTGAAAATTCGAGCCGAGATGTTCAGATTGCTTTTGCAAATGAACTGTCACTTATCTGCGACAAAGCGGGTATCAATGTATGGGATCTTATAAATCTTGCTAACAAGCACCCACGAGTTAATATTCTTCAACCTGGCTGCGGAGTAGGAGGACATTGTATTGCGGTGGATCCGTACTTTATCACTGCTGATTTCCCCGCTGAGTCCAAACTTATCGCAGATGCACGAGAAATCAATAACTATAAAGCATTCTGGTGTGCGGAGAAAGTAAAGAACGCAATGTTGGAATTTGAACTAAAGAATCATCGTAAGCCAATTGTAGCAATGATGGGTCTTGCTTTCAAACCAGATATTGACGACTTACGTGAGTCTCCTGCCAAACAGATAGTCAGCAAGGTTATGCAGAGCTGCAACAACGCCGATATCCTGGTTGTTGAACCAAATGTGGAAACCCATAATGTGTTCAAATTAACTGACTATAATGAAGCATACGATAAAGCAGATATCGTTGTTTTCCTCACAGCTCATAAGCCGTTTAAAACGCTACCATATAAAGAGGACAAAACAATCTTAGACTTCTGTGGCATATTCAAGAAATAATCCTTTGCAATATCATCGAATCCTAATGCTTTAAACTTTCATCACAGAAAGTTGAAGGGATTTTACCTTAACGTCAGGGTCGACTCTTTAAAGAGTCGACCCTTAATTCATATTATTACAAACAAGACAATAGAATTCACGAGGTAAGTTCTATTAGGATTTTGGGTTGGTTTGGATTTCGAGGATGCCGTTTTCTTTGGCGCCGATGTAGCCGGCTATCCGCTCGGTGCCGCGATGTATGTCGAAGGCGTAGAATGGCAGGCCCACGCAGAGGGTATGAAGGCTAAAGATATCGCCAGGTTGCAGTTTGATGTTTTCAGATCCTGTCACCTTGAACCTTGCGTCAGGCAGTGATACCATCTTGCACCATTTATCTTTTCCCCACACGACCTTTAGCGTCTCTCCTACCGGCAATAAAGCTACGTTTACCATATAGTCGGAAATGAATTCCGAAGTCTCACATTCATCGCCGGAGAGGTTTCCCAACATATATTCTTCCCAATTCTTATAATCGTTGAACCGAGCCAGGATATTTAAGGTGGTAGCTGAAGGGAAGCTGCCATAGTTTACGTAGCCCCATATACGCTTTATTGACGATAAACTAATGGTATCCTTCGTTTTACATCTTATCATCGTAGATAATGCGTTGAAATCCGAAGGGGTGCTGGGAGTGAACCCGACATTGCGGTTAGTCATCAGAATCAGATTTTTCAGGGCTGTTTCCTTTTCCATAATACCAAAGGTTAAAATAGCTTGTAAGAGATCAAAAGAATCAGAATTACAATCAAACAGGTCAACACATAAGTCATCGATTCCGATTCCAGGGAAAATTTCCTGGTGCTCGATTTCGATACCTTTTGCATCGGGATTTCAATTTCCGAGATAGAATTCGGCCTTTCAGCCGGATCCTCCTTACAGCAGAGCTTTGCCACGCTCTTCAGCTTGCTGTCGCCTACGGCAGCCGAAAGATCGAGCAATGTCTTACCGAAAGAGTAAATATCGGTTTTCGCTGAAGCCTGACTGGCGTTCACAAGTATCTCAGGCGCCATATACCGCTGAGTTCCTGCCGGATTCTTGATCACCACGAACGCATCGCTGTCTGACAGGCTGAAATCTATCAATTTTACGTTATCTCCGGAATAGGTCACCAACACGTTGGTCGGCTTGATGTCGCGGTGCACTATCTGACGTTTATGGAGATACTCCAGCGCCTGAGCCAATTTCCCGGCTATAGCTCTAGCGTTCAAACAGTTTACGTGTCCGTTTCTAATGCCTTGCTCTAAAGTCTCTCCATCGATGTATTCCATTATGATCGCTTCACCAAGACCCTCGATGTTCTCGAAACCGAATGTTCTTCTTATATAGGGGTGATCAAGACCTATTCCGATCTCAAATTCCTTTCTCAGCACCATGCGATACACCGGATCTTTCTGATACTTCTCCGCCAGACATTTCAAGATGAAGCGTTTGCCATATCTCGTAGCCGTGAAGAGCTGGATCACTCCCCCCGCCGACTTGCAAAGAGGCGTGATATGAGTGAACCTGTCAGCCGGAAACTGGTTGAAATTCAGCTCCTCCCCTGCTTCTGGAGTTTCGAGGAAAACTGAAGAATCAGAATCCTTTGCGCTATGTCGAGAGATGTCGGTCATATTCCTTTAATGTATCAATTAGGGGTCTCGTTTCAGAATCCCACAATATTATTAAATCTCTTCCAGCCGTTGTGGTTCTTATATATCTTCAGCGATGCATCGGGCACATGAAGCGTGCAGTTCTCGAAAAGATCATAACCGTTGGTCTTAAAACTATCTTCCGACAATACGGGAGGGATTTCAGCTTCCAGATAGAGCTGCTCCAACGCGCACCCGTCGAATACGTAGTTGCCGATGAACTCGACCGATTTCCCCAACCTCACAATCCGCAGAGAGGCGCAGTCCTGAAACAGTCCTTCCGAAACGAGTTTCATGCTTTGCGGAAGCTGTATCTCCTTCAGCGCCGATCCCCAGAACGCTCCGCGCGAGATTGTCACCACTGAAGATGGCAGATACAGCGCCTCAATCTTGGTGCCCATAAAAGCGTTCTCGCCAATCGCCGTGATGGTGGAAGGCAGGCTGTAGTCTCCCTCTTTCCCGAGCGGGAACCATACTATTGCAGTAATATCCTTATTGAAAAGCACTCCATCGGCAGCAGAGTAGAAGGCATTTCCCTCCGACACGACTATACTTTCAAGTGAGGCGCAATCCGATGAAGGATACAGCTTCGATACATTCGGTGGAATCGTGATCTCTCTGAGCCTTGGGCAGCCTGAGAATACATCTCTCATTATCTCCTTTGTAGAAATCGGAAGAACTATACTTTCGAGATTCCTGCAATTGGCAAACATACCGGCCGATACCACATCAGGAGTCGTGAAATGGCTCCCGTCGTAAGGCACTCCGCCTTCTTCGATCTCCACATCGGCTAAATTCACCTCCGATACATTGCTCATCAGCTCCTCCTCGCCTAAAAGGAGCGGAGCCTTAAGCGCACGACGCAGAAACCGGAAATCGTCACCGTTCATTTTTCCGGATACCACCATCGATTCCTGCTCTA
>CAYUGU010000111.1:0-4984 GCA_964444345.1 uncultured Bacteroides sp. | reverse complement strand
AGATGACCTTCGGCTTCTCGCGCGACGACGCACCCAAGTTCCTCAAGTTCTACAAGGAACACGGCATCATCAAGGTTGATCCGTTCGAAGTGCTCGATCAGGCAGGTGTAGGTCAGCTCGTACGTATGGGCGTTGAGAAAGGCCGTGCAACCCGTCCCGACCTCAAGGTTGGTATCTGCGGCGAGCACGGTGGCGAACCCAGCAGCGTTAAGTTCTGCGCCAAACTCGGCATGAACTACGTCAGCTGCTCACCCTTCCGCGTGCCCATCGCCCGCGTCGCCGCGGCGCAGGCTGCCATCGAAGACTAAGACGTAGTCTAACATAATCTGACACTTAGGCTGTAACACTCCCGTAAAAGGAGGTTACAGCCTAAGTCGTTCTTATAAGGAGTAGATCGCGGGTGCGCACTTAGACGATGAGCCGAGACAGATAAACTTCTATGGCGGTGTGATAACTTTGCAAGATTTTTGTATCTTTACGTCGACTATGTAATACCGCCGAGTTATGAAAGAATTGTTACTTTACCCGATAAGAAGACTTCAATATTACTGGGCCACAATTGCAGTTATGCTGATATGCGGCATTTGCTTGAACATGCCGGATTTCCTTATCGGGGTTGGAATAGGAGCGGCTATTTTATACCTCGGACTGATAATTTTCAAGTTAATAAAATAGCTTCTCGGTTCGGTCTTTCCCGGCCGGCCGAGAGGCGGATCTGGGAACCTGTCACGGGACGACGGTGAGGCAGAAGTCGACCAGGTTGAAGCGCAATTTGCGGAAGAGCATGAGGGTGCGGAGGCCTATGTTGACGGGATTTTTACCTTGCTGTACCGTGTTAACAACAAATTCGGGAGCAGCAACCGAGGCTCCGCCTAATGTGAGCGGAAGGTTGCGAACGTTATAGACCTGCGAGATGGTAAATCCGGCTATTCCGGCACTGCGGAGAGTGTCTGGCTGGCCGTTCTGTTCTGCAAAAGATTTAAGCTGCGGATACAGCTCTGCGCCGACGGAGCCGAACGACGCATCACCTGAATCGAGACACATCAATGTCGGAATTCCGCACACTGTGCCCCGTGTCAGCAGATTCATGCCGTTGGAAAAGCAGAGGTTAGGAGCCGCGCCTGATGAAGCGGGTTCGTGGGTCGGGATAGTGATTTCACGGGTGTCGAAGTCGATTGTCAGCTCTTTCAACTGCAGCATCAGATCGCTCCCGATAACTATGCTGAAACTGTCGATATACTGATCTGCCTCAGAGTTATTCGATGACAAAGACAGAACGACAAACGGAACGTCGCGCACGATAATGTCGCCTATCCTGAGCTCACGTACAATCGCCATATACCCTTCGCGGCTTGCCACTCCATCAACGGTCTGGACTGCGCCTTCGAGAGGGACAAGCCCGTAGTGCTCAGCCTTTTCTGGTGAGATTATGTTGGTGCCGGCTCCTGTGTCGAACGTAATGTCGGCATCAGCCCCATTGATAGTGCAGTCTTTAAGATGCATCAACACCGAGTGTTTTTCTTTCGGACCAACCGGATCTATCGTAAACTTAACTGTCGCGACCGCCTTCCCGGGAAACTCGATCTGATAAGGCGAAAAGCGCGACAATGCCGCATAGTTCCGCGCAGTCCTTTCGAGTAAGGCAATTGAAGCGGAATCGAGATACTGACGCGTCTGATCAACAATCGAACTGATCATTGATGCGGCCTGGGCATTTTGTCCGACACGGCTCAGGTCGACAGCAAACATGTGGGCCGACGCTACCAGATTCCCCAGGTCGAGCGACTGAGTGTTGAGTAGTTCCGTAAATGCCGGTATCGACACCTGCGGCCGGTTCAGCCTGTTTCCTATCAGGCACCGGGAAAAGATCTCGAGAAAGGGATTGATAGAATCTTTTGGCGACACGTTATAAAGCGAGTCGAGGGCAAACCAGTCAGACGCATTCATTGCGGCGGCGATCTTGTCGTCAACCGACTGCGCTATTGAATTTGCGGCACAGATACCGGCAATAAGAACCAGGGCTATTCTTTTTATCATTAACCGAAATTTTTGGGCGATACTTATTGATGACTAAAGATTCAGTTACGCATCATGTGAGCCATGAGCCGACCGGCGAACCTACGCTCGCCCGCGGGGCGGAACTGTAAACTCTCGTAGAGACGACGGGCACGTTCATTTTCAAAGTCAACCAGCAGTCCGAGCGGTTTACCTGCATTGTGCGCCCTCCCGGCTACGGCTTCAATCAGCGCCGCTCCCACTCCACTGCGGCGGAACTCGGGGAGAACCATCAGAGAATCAAGATAGAACTCGTCGGCCGAGGTTTCATCATCCATATCTGCCTCCTCAAGATTCCATCCCAAAAGATTGTTAGCCTCGGCCACAAACGCATGCCGGAGCGCGTGGAGCCGCGAGCCGTCATAACTCACTACAGCGCCGATTCGCCGGCCATCGGGAGTCACGGCAATCAGGGTGTTGCGATAACTGTATTGCGAACTCTCTGATGCGGCGAGGCGCGTGAAAAGCTCACTGAGCAGCGGAAGCCTGTCGGGTGTCTCAGCCATCTCGAGCTGCAACTCATAGCCTATCGCGGTCATAACAGCCTGAGCTATAAACGGGGCATCGGCGCGTGTAGCCTCTGTAATCTTATAATCCATATCATGCGAATTTACAAAAAACTTTGGAAACTGATGATAAACACTCTTTAATGATTGACACGTCAACTATTTTCTATATGCCCTTGTTATATCATCGCTATGACAAATCAAATGACAGAATACTCAATGCCGAATGTGGGCTGCAAGCTCGGAATGGCCTATCAGCTCCAGGCATCCCGACTGGCCGAGGAGCTGCGCAAGGAAAAGCTTGACATCTCAGTGGCCGAATATCTGGTGCTACGGTTACTCTACACAGGCGATGGATTGCAACAGTGTGAGATCGCCTCAGCATTAGGAAAAGATAATGCCGCCGTTTGCCGGAGCGTTAAGGCTCTTGAAGCAAAAGGCATGGTCGTTACCGAACAGATCAGCCATAAATGCCTGAGAGTCTACCTCTCCCCCGCCGCCAGGGAAATCGAGTGGCGGATTATGAAAGTGGCCCGCAGCCGACACGATGCACTCAAAGCAATTCTGACAGACGATGAGTTAAAAGCATTCATTAAAACACTCGATAAAATAATCAAACAATCAAACAAAGAAAGGAACAATAAATCATGATGACTCTTACAATCTGGAGCGATTTCGCTTGCCCTTACTGCTATATCGGTGAAACACGTCTTGAACGCGCAATTGAAGAACTCGGCCTGAAAGACAATGTTGTGATTGACTATCGTGCATTTGAGCTTGATCCCAATGCCCCTAAGGAAGTTACCACAACCACTCCCGAGCGGTTTGCAAATAAATATCGCCTGACCGTTCCCGAGGCCAAAGCCGAAATCGAAAAGATTTCATCGCTTGGCCGTGAGCTCGGGATTGACTTCCGCTACATGACCACACAATATTCCAATACACGCGACGCTCACCGGCTAATGAAGCTTGCCGAGGCCCGTTATGACCGCGACACTGTGGCTCGGCTCAACAAAGCGCTTTTCGACGCTTACTTCACCGAAAACCTTGTGCTTTCCGACCATAAGGTGCTTTTAGAAAAAGGAGTGTCGGTTGGCATGGACGAAAATGAGATCAAGAAGATGCTTGACTCTGAGGAGTTTGCCGACGAAGTGAGGTTCGACGAGCGCGAAGCTGCGATGCGTGGAGTTCACGGTGTGCCTTACATTGTGTTTAATGGTGGCTTCGCAGTTCCGGGCGCCATGAGCATCGATGGCTTCAAGTCGGCTCTCGAACGCGAGCTTAAGAAACAGAAGCTAACCGAATCTGAATCGACCGGCGAACGGCCTCACGTGTGCGGCCCCGACGGATGCAAACTTCTATAAGACCTGAAAGGAGAAATTGAATCATGGTACGCGAACTCACGGTTTATGGCGTCTATGCCGAAAACTGTTACTTCTATATCGACGACGTCAGCCGATCGGGATTTCTGATCGACCCCGGCGCACAGCCCGGAGAAATCTATGACGTGATTATGCGCAATGGCTGGACTATCGAGAAGATCCTGCTGACACACGGCCATTTTGATCATATGGGAGCAGCCGAACTTCTCCGCGAGAAATTAGTGGCGCCGATCTATATCTATCCGTCAGATGCGGTCTATCTTACCGATCCGGGCCTCAATCTGAGCGCGAGCACCGGGCGGCCGATAACCGTCACCCACTATGAGGAGCTTTATGACGGTGAACTGATCACCCTTAAAGCCAACTCAGGCTTCTCGCTCAAGGTTATCCACACGCCGGGACACACACCCGGCTCTGTGACATTCTACTCCGGGAAAGACCGCGTTGCTTTCGTGGGCGACACCCTCTATGAGCACGGCCCCGGGCTGACCGACTTTCCGGGTGGCAACCGGGCCGAGCTCGAGGAGTCAATCGTCAACAAGATTCTGACACTGCCCGACGACACCGTACTTCTGTCGGGCCACTCATCCCCGATAACCGTAGCCGAAGAAAAGCGGCTGCTTTTGCGCTGATGAATGACTTTTTGTCAGTGGAAACCTTGTGGCATCTGATTTGTTATATAGACGGATAAGAATAAGACTCAAAACAGATATATAGCTATGAGCACAAAACAAGGAACAATCGGTGTAACAACCGAAAACATTTTCCCGGTTATCAAGAAATTTCTCTACAGCGATCATGAGATTTTTCTACGCGAGCTGGTGTCGAATGCTGTCGACGCCACACAGAAAATCCGCACCCTCAGCTCGTTTGGCGAGTTTAAGGGCGAGCTGGGCGACCTGAAAGTAACCGTGACAATCGACAAAGAGAAAGGCACTCTCACTGTCAGCGATCACGGCATCGGCATGACAGCCGAGGATATCGACAAATACATCAACCAGATTGCCTTCTCGGGTGCCGAGGAGTTTGTCAACAAGTTCA
>CAYUGU010000110.1:0-5038 GCA_964444345.1 uncultured Bacteroides sp. | reverse complement strand
ATGGTACCGAAATCATAATAAAGTCTGAGGGATTTGTCCCTTATACTAAAAAGCCAGGCGATTCCGAAATGGCACCCAATAAACTAATTCCTAATGATGTAGTTGGCGACATTTTGTCCTCAAATGCAGAAATGGCACAACTTTTCCCAGAAAAGGTGTTTTCATATCCTAAGCCTGTATCTCTTCTTAAATATTTAGTTTCATACATTGAGGATAAGGATTTAATGTGTCTAGACTTCTTCTCTGGATCTTCTACTACTGCCGAGGCTGTAATTCGTGTAAATAAAGAAGATAATGGTACACGAAAATTCATAATGGTGCAACTCCCTGAAGATTTAGATTCAAACCTATCAACCGCCGAAGAATCTGAAAAGAAAATTCTGCGTAATGCAATAGCGTTATGCGACTCGTTAAATAAACCTCATCTTTTAACTGAGGTTGCAAAAGAGCGCATCCGTAGAGCCGGGCGCAAGATTAAAGAGGAAGCGGGGTTGCAGGGTCAGAGCCTCGACACCGGCTTTCGGGTATTTCGCGTTGATGAAAGTAATATGGAAGACGTTTATTTCCAGCCGGCCGATTTAAGTCAGGATAAACTCAACTTATATTTAGACAATGTTAAGCCGGACCGCACCGACCTTGACCTGCTCTTTGGTGCAATGCTCGATTGGGGTGTGAAACTCTCTCTACCGATGTCGAAAGCCACCGTTGACGGCTGCGATGTCTACACGGTCAACAAGGGCGACCTTGTGGCTTGCTTTGCTGAAAATATCAATGAAAACGTGATTGCTCATATCGCCGGGCAATCGCCGCTACGTGTCCTGTTTCGCGACAGTTGCTTCAATTCTGATGCTGATAAAATCAACATTTTCGAGCAATTTAAGCAACGCCTGGGCTGGAGCGATGAGGAGGCAATGAAAAATATTCGTGTGCTATGAAGTTGAGATATAAGCATCAATGGTTTCAGGCAGAGGCGGCGCGGGCTGTTACGGACGCCTTCCAAGGGCAGCCTTACGTTGAGCCTGCGGAGTTCATACACGATGACGGGCAAGGGCGTTTCGACTATGATGAGCATGGGTTTGCCAACGCTCCGCTGATGATTGACCGCACGCAATTGACCGACAACGTGCGCGCGGTGCAGATTGCCCAGGGGCTTAGGCCGATTGAATATTTCGAGGGAGAGGGCGACGACGTTGTCCTTACCGTCGAGATGGAAACCGGCACGGGCAAGACCTATACCTACATCAAGACGATGTATGAACTCAACAAACTTTATGGTTGGACTAAGTTTATTATTGTTGTGCCTTCAGTGGCTATCCGCGAGGGTGTGCTTAAATCGCTACAGACTATGGACGACCACTTCAGCGACGAGTATGGCAGGCGGATGCAATATTTCGTCTACAACTCCAAGCAACTCTCAAAGATTGACGCTTTTGCCACCGACGGCGGTATGCACTGCATGATTATCAACACTCAGGCGTTTAATCGCTCGTTTGATGAAAGTGTCAACAATTCTTCATCGCTCATTATTTTTGACAAGCGCGATGAGTTCGGTTCTCGGAAGCCTATTGACGTAATAGCAAATACAAATCCGATAGTAATAATCGACGAGCCTCAGAGTGTTCTCGGCTCTGATAAAAAGAATAAGACTCGCCGGAATCTGCGGCTCTTCAATCCACTCTTTACTCTGCTTTATTCAGCAACCCACCGCAAGGGCGATATATATAATATGGTGTTTCGTCTTGACGCGATCGACGCCTATAACCGCAAACTCGTTAAGAAGATTGAAGTGAAGGGCATTTCGCAGGTTGGCTCTACGGCAACCAACGGCTTTCTATGTCTTGAAGAAATCGTTATCGGCAAGGGGAATCCGAAGGCCAGGATTTCGTTTGACATAAAGAGCGCCGGCGGCATCCGGCAGACCACTCGGCTCCTGGGCGAGGGGGCGGACTTGTTTGAGCAAAGCGGCGGTCTGGCTGAATATCGCGACAGATGTATCATTAAACGCATCGACGGGCGCGTCGGAACCGTAGAATTGCTCAACGGCACAATGCTTTCCGAAGGCTCCATAACCGGTAATATCCATGAAGCAACGATTCGCCGCGAACAGATTAGGGAGACCATCCGCAGCCACTTTGAGCGCGAGCGTATGCTTTTTTCGAAGGGTATAAAGGTACTTTCGCTTTTCTTCATCGACAAGGTTGAGAATTATCGCATCTATGGTTCCGGCAATTCTTATTCGCCGGGGAGGTTTGCCGAGATCTTCGAGCAGGAGTATATCAACGTGCTGAATGAGAATATCGACCTCTTTTCGCCTGAATATACACGATATTTGCAAAGCCACCCGGCTTCGGCGGTCCACGCAGGTTATTTTTCGCAAGACAAAAAGGGGAAAATGACCGACACGAAGGAAACATCCGAAAAAGGCCGCGAAGAGGCCCTGCGAGCCTACGGCCTTATTATGAAAGACAAGGAACGATTGCTCTCGTTTGACGAACCCGTGCGATTCATTTTTTCTCATTCGGCCTTAAAAGAGGGATGGGATAACCCAAATGTGTTTCAGATTTGCACGCTGAAAGATAGCGACAATCAGACGAAGAAACGGCAGGAAGTTGGTCGCGGTATGCGCCTCTGCGTCAATAAGAACGGCGAGCGTCAGGACCGGGACGTCTTGGGCGACTCCGTTTTCGACATCAATATATTGACTGTCATAGCCTCCGAGAGTTACGATAGTTTTGCCAAGGGGCTTCAACGAGAGATTGCCGAGGCGGTTGCCCACCGGCCCACCGTTGTCACTGCGTCGCTGTTTGAGGGGCGGGTGCTTTCGGACCTTGAGGGGAATCAAGTCAAGGTTACGGCCGAATTAGCCCGCAAAATCAACAATCGCCTCGTGAAGAAGGATTATATTGACGATGCCGGCACGTTGACGTCTCAGTATCACGAAGATAAGCGCAGTCGGGCTCTCGACTTCGGCGTAGAACTTGCCTCTCTCTCAATGGCTATTGTTAAGGTTCTCGACGGTGTTTTTGACCCGAAGGTGCTCTCGACCCCGGATGGGCGTCGCCCTCGAGTTGCGCGCTTCGATGCTGATAAGTTCTCGCGTACGCGCTTTAAGGAACTTTGGGATCAAATTAACGTCCGGTCGGTCTACACTGTTGATTTTAGATCAGACGAACTGGTTCGAAAGAGCATAGAGCAAATTGACTTAAACCTGAATGTTACGGAGATTCACATTCACGTAACCTCCGGAGGCCTTGAGCAGATTCGCGACCGGGATATGCTGGTGGCCGGCGAGGCTATGACCCGCTACAACAGCAAGCGGAAGAGTGTCCGCGAAGCCGTTAGCCGCTCGGTGAAGTTTGACCTCATTGGCAGTCTGGTTAAGGCAACGGGACTTACACGGCTCACAATTATCAGGATTTTGCAGGGTATCAGTCCGGCAAAGTTTATGCAATTCCGTATCAATCCGGAAGAATTTATTATCAAGACGGCCTCGATTATCAACGATTGTAAAGCGATTGCCGTAGTGCAAAAAATCACTTATTCGCCCACCGAGCAAACATTTGAGGCGGACCTTTTTACGGCCGACGATATTCGCGGAATTCCGGGCGTCAACGCTATGGAGAGTAAAAAGTCGCTCTATGACCTCGTGGTGGTTGACAGCAAAGGGACGGAAATGAACTTTGCGCGAGAACTCGAACTGAGCGATAATGTTGAGGTTTACACGAAACTTCCCCGCGGCTTTTATATCAACACTCCGTTGGGACATTATAATCCCGACTGGGCGGTAGTGTTCCGCGAAGAGGGCGTTAAGCATATCTATTTCATTGCGGAGACCAAAGGCTCGATGCGCGAAGTCGAATTGCGCGAAATTGAGAAATCAAAAATTGCATGTGCCCGCCGGCATTTTGCCGCCCTGTCAAGTTCGACCGTAAAGTATGATGTTGTTGAGAACGATAAAAGGCTCTACGATATCGTAACCAAATAAAAAAAGTGAAAAATGAGTGCGGACTCATTTTTCACTTTTTTTGTTTAATTGGGCGTTAGAGGCTTTCGTGGAAGGAGCGGGAGATCACTTCGAGTTGGTGCTCGCGGCTGAGTTTCACGAAGTTGACGGCGTAGCCGGAAACGCGGATGGTCAGTTGCGGGTAGAGTTCGGGGTGGTCCATGGCGTCGAGGAGCATCTCGCGGTTGAGGACGTTGACGTTGAGGTGGTGGGCGCCTTTGGTGAAGTAGCCGTCCATCATTCCGACGAGGTTTTCAACGCGTTCTTCGTCGGTGGGGCCAAGGCTCTTGGGGATGATGGAGAAGGTGTTGGAGATGCCGTCCTGGCTGTCGCGATAGCGGAGTTTGGCGACGGAACTGAGCGAGGCGATGGCGCCGTGGGTGTCGCGGCCGTGCATGGGGTTGGCTCCGGGGGCGAAGGCCACGCCTTTGGCGCGGCCGTCGGGGGTGGCGCCGGTCTTTTTGCCGTACATGACGTTGGAGGTGATGGTGAGCAGCGAGAGGGTCGGACGGGCGTTTTTGTAGACGGGGAGTTTCTTGAGTTCCTCGCTGAAGTAGTAGACGAGGTCGACTCCGAGGTGGTCTACGCGGTCGTCGTTGTTGCCGAAGCAGGGGAAGGTGCCTTCGATGTCGAATCCTTCGGTCAGGCCGATTTCGTTGCGGCGGGCCGTCACCTTGGCGTATTTGATGGCCGAGAGGGAGTCGATGGCAATCGAGAGGCCGGCGACGCCGTAGGCCAGGTTGATGCGCGGGTTGGTATCTACGAGGGCCATCTGGGCCTTTTCGTAGTAGTACTTATCGTGCATATAGTGGATGATGTTTTGCGCTTCGTTGTAGACGCGGGCAATCTCTTTGAGGACCATTTTATAGTTGTGCATGACCTCTTCGAAGTTGAGTTCGTCGGACTTCAGGACGGGGATGCCTTCGATCATCAGAGTGCCGGTGTTTTCACATCGGCCGCCGTTGATTGCGAGCAGGAGCGCCTTGGCCAGGTTGGCGCGGGCGCCGAAGAACTGAATCTGCTTGCCGATTGCCT
>CAYUGU010000109.1:0-5149 GCA_964444345.1 uncultured Bacteroides sp. | reverse complement strand
AAATCAACTTCCCCCACGATACTCCCTCGCAGTCGACCGGAGTGGGCCGCTTCTTTATGGCCCTCATCTCGCTGAGTTTCAGCGTCTATCTGCTTCCGGGCCTCTGGGGTGCACCGCTCAAGGCCGTCAGCGCCTTCGTTCCTCCGCTCTTCACCCAAGATTTCAACCTTTACACTCAGGGCGAGTTCAAGACTTTCCATGACTACGAAGAAGGGATGCGATATGCCGCCGAAAACAATATGCCGGTAATGATGGACTTCAGCGGATATGGCTGCGTCAACTGCCGCAAAATGGAAGGCGCAGTGTTCGATACTGACGAAATCTCGAAGATGCTCGGCGAGAACTTCGTGGTCATCGAACTGATGGTCGACGACAAGCAGCCCCTCGCCGTTCCGTTCACCGTAGAGGAGAACGGCAAGCAAGTTGCAATCACTACCGTAGGCGAAAAATGGAGTTTCCTCCAGCGCCATAAGTTCTCGGCCAACTCCCAGCCTTATTATATGGTGCTGGACAATGAAGGCAATGCCCTTTCCGGTTCATACAGTTATGACGAGGACATTCCTAAGTTTAAAAAATTCCTTACCGACGCCTTGGAGGCTTATCAGCAATGATTTACGAAGAACGCTCCACACGCCATGAGCGCGTAATCGCTGCCGCAAAGCAGATGATGAACGCGGCGCGCACGGCCCCAAAAGCCAAGGGTGTCGACCTGATTGAATGTGCCGTAGTTGAGGGCGAGGACCTGCAGAAGGTAAGCGACCACCTGCGCGAAATGGGCGAACGCCTCGGGCGCGGCGGCCTGCTGCGCGATGCGGCCAACATCCTGATGGGCGAATGTATCGTCATCGTCGGGACGCGCACCGAAACTATGGGCCTCAATTGCGGCCATTGCGGCTATCCGCTCTGCACCGAAAAGCCCGAAGCGATTCCCTGCGCTTTCAATATGATTGATACGGGCATCGCCATCGGTTCGGCCTGTGCCACGGCGGCCGACCTGAGGATGGACACCCGAGTAATGTATTCCGCCGGCCTGGCGGCCCAACAGTTAGGGATGCTTCCCGGATGCACGGGCGTGCAGGCCATTGCGGTCAGTTGCGCAAGCAAATCGCCCTATTTTGACCGTGTCCGTAAGCAATAACAAACGCAAAGAAATCCAATCCCTGGCCACGGCCAAGGGGCGCCGTCAAGCGGGTGCCTTCCTCGCGGAGGGTACCCGTTGCGTCTTGGAGTGTCTGCCACTCTTCCGCCTGCTCGAACTTTATGCAACCCCCTCATGGATTGCGGAGCATCCGCAACTTACCGGGCACGCCGAAGTGGTTGAGCAGAAGGAGATTGACCGCCTTTCGCAGCAGCAGAATCCACAAGGCGTCCTGGCGATATTTGAAATTCCGAAGGCCGAGACGTTCGTCCCCTCCGAGGGGATGATTCTTGCGCTTGACGCCGTGCAGGACCCCGGAAACCTCGGGACCATCATACGCCTGGCCGACTGGTTTGGCATCGGGCAGATTCTTGCGGGCAACGGCACTGCCGACCCTTTCGCGCCCAAGGTCGTTCAGGCTACAATGGGCGCCCTCGGGAGGGTACGGGTTTATCGCGTTGACAATCTGGCGGGAACGCTCGCATCGCTCTCCGACAGGCCCGTAATCGGGACATTCCTTGACGGCAAAGACCTCTACGGCAGCGATATACCCCTCAGCCCCGCCCCTATAGTAGTGATGGGCAACGAGGGAAACGGAATTTCCGACGCGGTAGGCCAAGTATGCTCCCAACGCATAAAAATCCCCTCGTTTCCGCCCGGCCGGCAAACCGTAGAGTCGCTCAACGTAGCGATGGCTACGGGCATAATAATCTCTGAACTTTCCCGAAGAATTTATGGCTAAAAAACAATATAAAACCGCCTGGTTCTGCAGCAACTGCGGCAACGAATCATCGAAATGGGAAGGACGCTGTCCGGCCTGCGGCGAATGGAACACGATGGTTGAGGAGAAAGTGCCCGCAACCGCCTCCGGGACCAAAGGGCCGCGAGGAACGTTGCAACTTTCGGCCGGCGACATTTCCCGACCGCAGAAGGTCAGTGAAATCACGGCCGAGCAGGAACAGCGCATCCCGTTGCCCTCAGGCGAACTGAATCGCGTCTTGGGGGGTGGACTCGTGCCCGGCTCGATGGTGCTCGTAGGCGGCGAACCGGGCATAGGCAAGTCGACGCTTGTGCTCCAAAACATACTGAGCATCCGCAAGCGCACGGTGCTATACGTGAGCGGCGAAGAGAGCGCAATGCAACTGCGTATGCGCGCCGACCGCATAGGCCGCGTCAGCGATGCCTGCTATATCGTGACGGAGACCTCGCTCGACAATATTTTTACCCACATTGAAAACATTCAGCCGGGTCTGGTCATCATCGACTCGATACAGACCATAGCCGACCCGGCGCTCGAATCGTCGGCCGGCTCGGTCAGCCAGGTGCGCGAATGTGCCGCCCGCCTATTGGGCTACGCCAAGCAGAGCAACGTCCCCGTAATCCTCATCGGCCATATAACCAAGGAGGGGAGCATCGCCGGGCCGAAGGTTCTGGAGCATATTGTCGATGCCGTTCTCCGCTTCGAGGGCGATACGCACAATATGTTCCGCATTCTCCGCGCAATCAAAAACCGCTTTGGCTCAACCTCCGAAATCGGCATCTACGAAATGTGTCAGCGCGGATTGCGCGAGGTCACTAACCCGGCGGAGATGCTTCTGGGCAATAGCGACAACGAACTCTCGGGCTCGGCCATCGGAGTCACTATGGAGGGAGCGCGCCCCTTCCTGATAGAGGCTCAGGCGCTGGTCTCCACCGCTGCCTACGGCACCCCCCAGCGCTCCGTGACCGGATTTGACTCCAAGCGAATGAATATGCTCCTGGCGGTCCTGGAGAAGCGCGTAGGCTTCAAACTGGCCCAGAAGGACGTATTCCTGAACATTGCCGGCGGAATGAAAATCAACGACCCGGCCATGGACCTTGCGGTTATCTGCGCAATCCTTTCGAGCAACGTGGATATGGTCGTTCCGCGCACTACCTGCCTGACCGGCGAAGTGGGGCTCAACGGCGAGTTGCGGCCCGTCAGCCGCATAGAGCAGCGAATTTCGGAGGCTGAAAAACTCGGCATGGAGACAATAATAATTCCCAAGCATAATCTTAAGGGCGTAGACACTTCGAAAATGAAGATTCAAATAGTAGAGGTTTCGAAGGTTGAGGAAGCCTTCCGCGCCCTGTTCAGTTAAATAGTTATCAATATGAAAGTTGGAGATACCGTTCGATTTCTGAATGATGTTGGCGGCGGAAAGATTGCCCGCATCGACGGCAAGACGGCCTATGTTGAGGACGCCGACGGGTTTGAAACGCCGGTTTTGCTGACCCAGTGCGTCGTAGTTCCCTCGGCTGAGCCCGATAAGCCGGCGCCGAAAGCCGTTGAGCCGGTTAAACCGGTAATGACGGCACCGAAACCATCCGCACCGCGCCCCGCAACTCAAAAGGCTCCGGGGTTTAACGTAAGCCTGATTTTTGAGCCGCAGGATATCAAGCGGCTGTCGCTGACCAAGTTTGACCTCTATCTGGTCAACGATACGAACTATACGCTCCATTTTGCCGTCAGCAGCCATGACCGCCTCGACTCGCGTTGGAGCCTCGTGGCCCACGGCGAGGCTGAGCCTTGCTCGCAGGAGTTTCTTGGCGAAGTGATGCCTACGGATTTGAACCGCTTCGAAAACATTGCCATTCAACTGGTTGCGCTGAAAACCGATGAGGCTTACCAACTGATGCCGCCGATCGGACAGGAAGTGAGGTTCGACGTGACTCGCCTGGCCAAACTCCATTGCTTCACGCCGACGGCGTACTCTACGGAGCCGGTGGTGACGATTCCGGTGGTTGTCAACGGCAAGGTTCATCGTCCTGTTGATTATGACCGGCTCTCGGCTCCGGGCGAGCCGACCGACGAGAAGAAGCCCCGGAGTCAGCCCGCGCAGAAAAACCGCAAGAACGAGCCGGAGGTGATTGACCTTCATGCCCACGAACTGCTCGACACTACCGCCGGAATGCAGCCGGCGGAGATTCTCGGCTATCAACTGGAAGTTTTTGACCGCAAGATGAAAGAACTGGCCAAGAAACCGGGTTCGCAGGTAATCTTTATCCACGGCAAGGGCGAAGGCGTTTTGCGCAAGGCTCTGCTTGACCGTCTTCGCCATAAATATCCGCGCTGTGAGGCTCAAGACGCCTCTTTCCTCGAATATGGCTTCGGCGCCACGCAAATAACAGTTAAATGAAAAATGGTTAAGTGTTTTTCCGGTATGGGCAACTCTGCCGCAGTTGCCAATCGACTCGAACTTAAACTCCCGCCGAACTTTCCCGAAGAGATATGGGTCTTTCCGGTCTACTCCTGGGGAATCCCGCCGGTCGTGGTCAGACATATCGAGACGCTTGACCTCAGCGGAAAGACCTGCCACATGGTTTGCACCTGTGGCGACGACACGGGCAATATCGACTGCCAATGGCGTCGGCTCGTTGAGTCGCGCGGAGGCGCTGTAGGCTCCATCTACTCCGTTCAGATGCCAAACACTTACGTCTGCCTCCCGTTTATGGACACAGACTCGCCTCACCTCGCGCAACTTAAACTGATGAAGGCGGCCGAGCGCGTCGACCATATCGCCGAGCGCCTTAAAACCGGAGTGAGGGAAACGGACATCAGGCGCGGAGGCCTCGCGGGGCTGAAATCAGACGTTATATATCCGCTGTTTTTCCGCCGGCTGATGAAGGCCTCGAAGTTCCATCATACCTCTTCCTGCTCTGCTTGCGGAAAATGTATCAACCAATGCCCGAACCACAACATTACGCGAGGTGAAGACGGCTTGCCGCAATGGAACTCAGATTGCGCCTTTTGTTTGCGCTGTTACCACTCCTGTCCGGCCCATGCGGTTGCTTATGGACATATGACGCGCAACAAAGGGCAATATTTGCATCCTGATTTTCAATGGCTTATAAAAAAGTTTGAAAATTTTTAGCAAAAAATTTGGTCAGTTCAAAAAAAGTCCCTAACTTTGCAATCGCAAAACCAACAATAACACTTGCGAAAATAGCTCAGTTGGTAGAGCACGACCTTGCCAAGGTCGGGGTCGCGGG
>CAYUGU010000108.1:0-5250 GCA_964444345.1 uncultured Bacteroides sp. | reverse complement strand
GCCAGACGGCGCATACGGGCGTAATCCCATTCGCGGCTATAGGCCGAGGCGCCGCCGACAATCAGTTTCGGACGCTCGCGGCGGGCAACTTCTTCCATCTGGTCGTAGTCAATCAGTCCGTCTTCTTCGCGTACGTTATATTCCAGAGCCTTATACATCAGGCCGCTGAAGTTCACGGGGCTGCCGTGGCTCAGGTGGCCGCCATGGGCAAGGTTGAGGCCCAGGAACTTATCGCCCGGCTTGAGGCAGGTCATGAAGACAGCCATGTTGGCCTGCGCGCCCGAGTGGGGCTGCACGTTGGCATATTCGGCGCCGAAGAGTTTGCATACGCGGTCAATGGCGAGTTGCTCGGCTTTGTCTACAACCTCGCAGCCGCCGTAGTAGCGGTGGCCGGGATAGCCTTCGGCGTATTTATTGGTGAGGCAGGAGCCCATGGCTTCCATAACCTGGTTGCTAACAAAGTTCTCGGAGGCAATCAACTCGATTCCTTTGTGTTGGCGCAGGTTTTCCTGCTCGATGATGTCAAAAATTTCCTTGTCTCTTTCCATTTGTGTAGGTTTATGTGAAGTTTTTTTATTTCTTTTTCTTTACGGAGAATCCGAAGGTGCCTAACTTCTCGCCTAAGGCATAGTAGGCTCCGTGGCTGTAGGCCATAAGGTTGGCGCGGTCAAGATGGAACGCGCCTGTTGCGGGGTCGATGAGGCTCTCGTCGGCCAGGACGTTGACCACTTCGGCAATGAACATATGGTGAGTTCCGAGCGGAATAATCTGCCGGACCCTACATTCAATGCAGAGCGGACTCTCGGCAATCGACGGGCATTTGACTTTGACGCCCTCAACCGCCGTAAGCCCGGTTTCTTTCCATTTGTCATAGTCGCGCCCGCTGCGCACTCCCGCCCAGTCGGTGGCTTGCGCCATAGCGGCCGTGGTCAGGTTGACGGTGAACTCCATATTCTCCTTTATCAGCCCGTAGGAGTATCTTTCGGGGCGCACGCTGATTGAGAGCATCGCCGGGTCGGAACATATTGTCCCGGCCCAGGCCACGGTCAGCATATTGCTTTTTTTAAGCGACGCGCCGCAGGTGACCAGTACCGGAGGTACCGGATAGAGCATCGTTCCGGGGCGCCACTGCTGCTTCATTGCTGAGTGTGGCCGCAGTAATGACAACGAATGATGACCGGGTCGCGATTGACTACCTCAAAGCGCGACGACATCGGCTCGTTGTTGGTTATACACTTCGGGTTATTGCACTTGACCACGTCGATGAGCACCTCGGGGAGTTCAACGGCGCGCTTCTCAACGACCTCATAGTTGCGGATTACGTTGATTTTCGCCGTCGGCGCAATAAGGGCGATGCGGTTGAGGGTCGCTTCGGCAAACTCCGTGTCGGCCACTTTGATGATGCCTTTGCGGCCTTGGCGGGCCGACGGCAGGTTGTTGCCGATTGTCAGTTGCATCTCGCTGTTTTCCAACTGAAGGAGGCGTACGACCTCAAAAAGGGCCTCCGCCGGAATATGGTCAATGACTGTCCCGTTCTTAAGGGCGGCTACGGCTAATTCTTTCTTCATAACTAAGTGTCCTCCTATTATTTAACCGGTAATTCAATCCCGAGCGCGCGGCAAATGATTGCCTGACGGGCATAAAGTCCGTTTTTGGCCTGCTGGAAATAGTAAGCCTTCGGATTGTCGTCAACGTCGCGGCTAATTTCGTTTACGCGGGGGAGGGGATGGAGAATCTTAAGGTTGTCGCGCGAGGTCTGGAGCATCGCGTTGTTGAGGTTGTAGAGGTCCTTGACCTTTTCGTACTCCATAATGTCCGTGAAGCGTTCGCGCTGAACTCGCGTCATATAGATAATGTCGCTCGTGTCGATAACCGCCTGGTTGAAGTCTTCATGCTCGGTGAACTTGATGTCGTTTTCAATGCAGAACTGCTTGTAGAATTCCGGCATCTGAAGTTCCTTGCAGGCCACGAAGCGGAAAGTCGGGTTGAAATGGCGCATAGCCATCAGGAGCGAATGAACGGTGCGGCCATATTTCAGGTCGCCGACCATCGTGATAGTCAGGTTCTCGAGTGTTCCCTGCGTCTTGTAGAGCGAATAGAGGTCGAGGAGCGTTTGCGAGGGGTGCTGGTTGGCGCCGTCGCCCGCGTTGATAATCGGAATGTCTGTAACCTCCGTAGCATACTGAGCGGCGCCTTCAAGATAGTGGCGCATCACGATAAGATCCGCATAGTTGCTGACCATCTTGATCGTGTCTTTCAAAGTCTCGCCTTTTGAGGTCGACGTTGCCGCCGGGTCGCTGAAGCCGATAATGCGGCCTCCGAGGCGCTGAACTGCGGTCTCAAAACTCAGACGCGTGCGCGTCGACGGCTCAAAAAATAGTGTGGCAACTATTTTACCATCCAGAATTTTCTGGTTAGGATGCTCCTCAAAATAAGCCGCGGTGCGCAGAATCTTGAGGATATCTTCCTTTGAAAGATTATCAATGGAGACAAGACTTCCGGTTTCCATATTCTTTTTGTTATAGATGTTGAAACTTTCTGCAAATTTACGAATTTTTTTCGGATTAAGGGCAAAAACGCCCCGATTTTTTGAACCTTTGCTCCCTTGCCGTCGTTTTCCTCTTAGAAAAATAATCTAAAATCAGAACCCAAACTATGAAAACCGGAATTTTTTACGGCTCCACTACCGGAACCACTCGCGAAATTGCTGAACTGATTGCCCAACACCTCGGCGTGCCTGCCGAAGATGTCCACGACGTTGCCAAGACTGCCCCTTCGGCCATAGCCCCCTACGACCTGCTCATTTGCGGAACAAGCACCTGGGGCAACGGCGAAATCCAGACCGACTGGATGGACTTTCTCGACGGCCTCGATATGGTCGACCTCAAAGGCCGCAAGATTGCCCTTTTCGGCACCGGCGACGAAACGATGGCCGACACCTTCTGTTCCGGCGTCGGCGAACTCTATCACCGACTTCGCCCGACCGGCGCCGAATTTGTAGGCTCATATCCCGCCAACGTCTACAAATTTAACCACTCCGCCGCCATTGTCGACGGCCAACCCGTGGGCCTCCTCCTCGACCAGGTCAACCACCCCGACCTCACCGCCCCCCGCCTCGACACCTGGCTCCTGACAATTAAAAATACATAATACACAATACAAAATACATCATTTGAGGCCGGAAAACTTGCAAATAATAAAAATATTTGTTAACTTTGCAGAAATTAACCTATTAGAGTATGATACGTTCAATTCCTAATCCGCCTATGGACCGCGACGACGTGGTTCGATTTCGTTCGAATCTGGAGAAGCATCTTCGGAGGGATTATAGTGCTGAAGAAAGTTCCGAAATTGAACGACGTAAACTTCGTACAGAGGCGATAACCAATATAATTATTGAGAACTGTGGTGGAACAAATCCAATTCTCGGCTTCTGACCTTAAGATAAAACTTATGAGTGACGCAGACTATGAAAATATGTCTGCGTTTTCTTGTGGTTGCCCCGAACTTGATAACTTCTTTTGTCGTGAAGTTAAAGAATGTGTTTCTCATAAGTATTTGACGGCCTACTGTGCTTATACAGAGTCCTTGGGTATTGTTGCGGCATTTACGTTGATGAACGATGCAATAATGATCAATAGTGAGGACGAGAAAGAAGATTTTATAGACGATATGCGATTTGAGGAAGAAGAATCAATCGTTGACTTTTTCAAAAAGCAGAGTTCTTATCCGGCTATAAATATCGGACATTTAGGGACAAGAGCAGATCTCCAAGGACGGGGAATAGGAATGATAATTGTAGAGTTCGTAGCCGGAACGTTTGCTCAATATCGTCAGGCAGGATGCCAATTTATTACCGTCGATGCCTTGAATAATCCTAAGACGAAGAACTTTTATTTAAACAATGGATTTTCGTTCCAAACGAATCGCGACTTCTACTCTTCAACCCGACGGATGTATCGCCTCTTGTAAATCCCTTACATTTTGTGGGAGAGCCATTGATTGAAGAGGCGATAGAGTTGATCGGTTGATGTGGCCCTCCAGCGATTTTCGAGATAACTGATGCGGAAGGCATTTTTTAGGCGGATAAGAAGTTGAGCCTCAGTTATGTGGTACGTCTTTGCAAGATACTTCATTTTGTTGTCATCTTGGGCGAGGATTGTGATTAGGGTATCGACCTCGGGGATAGTTTCCTCGGGGGTATCGATTTTGCGTTGGCGATGGATTTCGCGCGAATAGAATCCGGTGTCAGTCAGTTCGAATAGGCCGAAGTCTTCAACCACGCGCCTAACGAGTTCAGAATCAACGTTGAGGGCAAAAGCAATTGAATCGTAATCGCGCACGGAAATGCAACCCTCCTCCGTCCGCAGACGGCACAGCAGCATGATGTAGACGCCGAAACCTTCGGCGCCCAAGGCCTTACGCAACTTAACGACGGGAAGAGTGTTGTGAATATTTGAGTCGAGAGAGAAGGAGCGGAGTGTGTCTTTTTTCATAGTTTAGTGTTTAGTGTTTAGTGTTTATGGTTTATGGTTTAGTGAGTGCAAAGATACGGCCGGTTTTATGACCGGACCGCAAAATTTTTTGACTCTTGGGTGCCATATGGAAGCACAGTGAGTGCCGCAGGCACGTTTTTTTGGGCGTGGCGGCGCTCGGCGAACGCCGCCTCCATACTGCTGCGCTTTTCAACCATAAACCTTCAACCATCAACTTTCAACCTTAGTAGGGGTAGGTGATTTGGGCGAGGTAGAGGGCTTGGGGGGGCATGGAGGTGCCGGCGGCGCAGCGATTGCGGGCGTCGATTATTTGGCGGAATTGGTCGAGGGTCAGTTTGCCGCGACCCACGTCGACGAGTGTGCCGACGATGGCACGGACCATATTGCGCAGGAAGCGGTCGGCGGTAATTATGAATGTCATGCCTCCGGTTGTCGGGTCGGGGACCCACTCGGCGCGGGTCACGTGGCAGATGTTAGTCTTTGCGTCGGAATGGAGTTTGGCAAAGGAGGTGAAGTCCTCAACGTCAAGGAGCAATCGGGCAGCGCGGTTCATCGCCTCGTAGTCCAGGGGGCGCCCCGTGAACCATGTCAGCGGATAGAGGAAGGGCGAGCGCTGTTCGAGCGCCTTGTAATGGTAGGTTCGCGAGGTGGCGTCAAAGCGCGCGTGGGCTTCGGGGTGGACCTCCTGAACGGAGTATACCGTGATGTCCGGTCCGAGGAGCGAGTTGAGGGCGCGGGGTTCAACGGGGCGAGC
>CAYUGU010000107.1:0-5416 GCA_964444345.1 uncultured Bacteroides sp. | reverse complement strand
TATAATATGTCATCAGACTCCCGCTTGCCGTTGCGAAACCCCATAGAGCCTCACACCCACAGCGTGGAAATCCGTTTGCAAATTTACGAAAAAATCATCTCCCCCGCAACCCATCCCCGAAAAAACCGAGATTCTCCTGGAGAACTTCTATAGCATAACGGTTGTTTAAACGTTCTGCCGCTCTATATTTGATACCGTCTAAATAAAGCGAGGGGAAAAGGCGGCTATTTAACGAAAAATTAGTATATTTGCGGTCTGAAACATCTCGAATTATGACCCGCAATTCATCTCTGCTCCAAAAAATTTTAATAGTAATAGCCCAAATCATAGCCCTTACTGTTTGCTATGTATTAGTGCTATGGATTCTTAATTGGATTTTCGACGGCACTTCAAATTTTGATCCGAGGACTATTGTGCAAGGACTTCTATTTTCAATTATCTATCTACCGGTACAAAACCGGTTATCAAAACGAGCGCAAAAGAAAAAATAAAGTCTATATATTCAGTTGAACAAGCCATAGCGCAAAGTTACGAAATTTTTGTAACTTTGCGTTATTAAATTGATTGATATAGTTATGTTGCTGATTCATTCTTATGAGAGCATGGGGACGTTCGACGGCCCCGGCCTGCGCCTGGTGGTCTTCACCCAGGGCTGCCCGTTCCGATGTCTCTACTGCGCCAATCCGGACACGATTGACCCGCGCGGCGAGGCCACGGAGACCTCCCCTGACCATATCCTGCAAATGGCCATTGACCAAAAGCCCTTCTTCGGCCGACGCGGCGGAATCACCTTCTCCGGCGGCGAACCGACTTTTCAGGCCCGCGAACTCATCCCCCTGTTTGAGCGGCTCCGCGAGGCGGGAATCCACATATGTCTCGACACCAACGGCGGCATTATCAGCGAAGACGTTGATCGCCTCCACGACCTTACGGACCTGGTCCTCCTCGACGTCAAGCAGATTGACCCCGAGCGCCATCGTCGCCTGACGGGCCTGAGCAACGCCAACACCCTCGAAACCGCCCGCCGACTTCACCGCAAGGGCAAAGACGTATGGCTTCGCTACGTCCTCGTACCGGGCGTCAGCGACGACCCTGCCGACATTGACCGTCTCGGCCGGGACCTCGGAGGGATGGACAATATTCGCCGCGTCGAAATCCTCCCCTACCATACCCTCGGCGTACATAAATATGCCGCCATGGGCCTCCCTTACGCCCTGGCCGACACCCCCAAAAACACCCCCGAACAACTCGAAGCCGCCCGCTCCATCCTTGCCCGCCACTTCACCTGCCCCATAATAGTGAATTAAAAATACAATTTTTTTTGCGGGGGAGTGAACTTTTTTGCGGGCGGGAGTGTTTTAATATCGAAAAGCACACAGAAAGACTTTTTTCATTGTGAAAGAAATGTGATAATGATTGGTTTATTATTTGACGAGGAGTGACTGCGACAGCCACTCCCGTTTAATTTTTTACCCCTCAGGGCAGGGGGACGAGTTGGAGGGAGCGCGTCTGGAGGCGGGCCTGAAGGTAAGCGCGGAACTTTTCGCGCTCGGGAGCAGACATCGGCTTGGCATAAGTGACGAGGACAATGCTGGCGGTGTCGGGGCGGGCGGTGCCTTCAACCGTGGCAATCACGGCGCGGGTCACGGCGAGGCGCTCAACCTGAGGGAAGAGTATGCGGACCTCGGGCGCAATGGTGGAACTGATCGAGTCGGCGGCCTCAACGTCGGCGAGGCATCGCGTGAGCGAGTCGATTCGCTGCTGCTGGCGCTCGGCGTTTTGCTGGGTCATTGCGTAGATATCGCCGAGCATCGAGCCGGTAAGTTTGCCCATATCAACATTTTGCATCGCCCCGCCTTGAATAATGCGGAGGCGGAGGCCCTGAAGATGATAGGCGGGGAGTTTGGCGTCGAGAGCCGCAAGGAGGGAGTCCTGAGGCAGGGGGGCGCCCATAAGGGCCACGGTCAGTTGCCGGCTGTCGGATGTCATCGTAGCCGTATGGCTGAGAACCTGAGTGTCAGGCCATTGCATCTGCTCGCTGACAAAACGGGAGCAGTTTTGCTGGAAGTTGTTTTCAAGAAACATCCGGTAGGTCAGGTAGACGGCCGGAAGCATCGTCAGGACGGCGATAAAATAGACAATGCGGCGAACGCGGCGGGCGCGGGCCGGGTTGCTCTGAGGTTTCACCTGCCATTTCATCAACTTGACGCCGACAAAGGTTGCGAGGGCTATGAAGACGGAGTTGATAAAGAAAAGGTAGAGGGCACCGAGAAAGTAGGTTGGCTGCCAGGTTGCCAGGCCGTAGCCAACAGTGCAGAGGGGCGGCATCAGGGCCGTAGCGATAGCCACTCCGGGAATCACGTTTCCCTTGCTTTTGGAGCCGATGGCGAGAATACCGGCGGCGCCGCCGAAGAAGCCGATGAGGACGTCGTAGATTGTCGGCGAAGTGCGTGCCAGCAGTTCGGAATGGCCCTCGTTGACGGGCGAAATGAGGAAGTAGAGGGCAGCGGTGGCCACCGAAAAGAGGGCTGCGGCCGCCAGGTTGCGAAACGACCGTTTCATCAGTTCGAAGTCGTGGACTCCGACGGCGAGCCCCAGGCCTATAATCGGGCCCATAAGGGGAGAAATCAACATCGCGCCGATAATCACGGCCGTCGAGTTTGTGTTTAACCCGAGCGACGCAATGAAAATCGCCACGATGAGAATCAGAATGTTCATTCCGCGGAAACTTACGCCCTCGCGGATTGACTGTTCGGCATCGGCCTGAGCAATCAGATAATCGCTCAGGTCGAAAAATCCCTTTAGTTTCTGTTGGAATTTATTCACCGGCTTCGTCGGCGGCGGGGGCTTCTTCCGGCTCGGGGTCGGCAAAGTCGGTCACTCCGGCGGCAATCAGTTGGTTATACCATTGGAGGAGTTTGCGGATGTCGCTCAGATGAACGCGCTCGCGGTCGAAGTCGGGGAGCACCTTGCCGAAAAAGTCGCGCAGGCCGGCCTCGTCGAGGGCCTTGGCGTCGACGGGCTGACCTTCGGCAACCTCCTTGAGGTTGGTCAGAACCCGGCTCAGGGGCACGTCGTCGCCCTCGGTATACATTGCAACGTCGGCCAGTGAGATGACGCGGTCGCGATGAGAAACGGGCATACGCTTACCGGTTCCGAGTTGTTCAACGATGAGCGAACCGCGACCTGAGTTCACCAGTTTATAAAGTCCGGGCTTACCGGCAATGCTGAGAATTCCTTGAATCATAATTTATCTACAGGTTAACTTGTTTTCAATTTTGCGCCACAAAGTTACGCATTTTAAATGAAAAATGAAGAATGAAAAGTGAAAAATGACTCTTCGGGGGTTAAAAAAGACGCTTAAAAATAGTCCATCGCTTGGCTACATGGCCCACGGCAATTACTGTCAGCGCAATCGCCCCGACATAGTGAATGCGGGAAACAACCCCCGAGTGGCTTCCGAGCATCAGGGCGACGCCCGTCAGCAAAACAATCACGCCCAAGGCCAGCAAAATCAATGTGACCCGCTTCCGGTTGGGCTGAATCTTAGCGAAGTTCTTAAACCAAAAAGAATGTTGAACGCAGTGAACGCCCACAAAAGCGCAAAAGCCCAGGCCGAGGGCTTCGTGGGCATACCAAAGAGGCCGATTGTTGTAGACAAACAGATGCCAAACCTCCCGATGGAGCATAAAACCCGTAACTATAGCGACGACCAGGAGCAACATCGCTCCGATGTCGGCAATCAACTTCTTAACTGAAACTTTCATAGCGCAAAGATACAAAAAAATTCCTTAACTGCCGCCATAACAATATGGGCGTCCTCACGGACGCCCATTCGCTTCAAATACACAATTATCTATAAAACAACTATTCTAAATTAAGTCCTGAGCCGAGAGGGGGGATTTCGACTCGCTGCAAATTTAATCAATTTTTCAAGAATTTAACATAAATTTTTGTTAATTATTGTTAATGGCGGGCGCTTTTTCTTCCGAAATTGACTAAATTTGCAACCGCTATGATTGAGTCCGTATCGCTTAACCAGATGAAGAAACTCTACGAGATTGCCGCCTACGGCGATTCCGCAGGGGGGCGCGACTATGTCTACATACATATCACGCCCGACAGCGATGTGCCCTCGGCCCTCAAAAAAGCCATGCGCTTCAACGGCCTGATTATCACCCTCGTTAAGTCCGGCTCCATCTCCGCTTCGGTCAATATGCAGCGATGCGTCTTAACCGCTAACAACATGATAGTTACGGGCGCCAACTCAATCATCACGTTCGAGGACGATTCGCTCCAGGACCTCGACGCCTCGGTGCTATTTGTGAGCAATGACTTTGTCCACGACCTCAACTTCGAAATCATCGTTCTAAACACCCTGCCGATTGCCTCCAACGACGCCGCATTCATCTCGCTGACCCCCGACGAGACCGTCCATATAGCCTCGATGCTCGAACTCCTTGACCGCAACGCCCGCCAGAGCGTCTTTGAAGGCTCGGAGATGCTCCATAAAGGCATTTCGCGCTCGCTGCTGACCGCTACGCTCTATCAACTGATGCTCGTAGCCACAAAGCCCCGCGAGGAAGCCCCCGACGAAGACGTTGCCTCGGCCGGACGCCCCCGCTCACGCCGTATGCTCTATACCCATGAGTTCGTAAGGCTCGTCCGCAAATATTTCCGGTCGGAACACTCCGTGCGCTTCTATGCCGACCGGCTCTGCATCTCGCCAAAATATCTCTCGCTCGTGGTCAAGGAATGTACGGGCCGCTCAGCCGCCGAGATTATCGACGAGCATCTGCTCCTGGAGGCCAAAAACCTCCTTCGCTTCTCAGGCAAAAACATCCAGCAAGTGGCCTACGAACTCAACTTCTCCAACCAGTCGAGTTTCGGCAAATACTTCAAGCACCTGACCGGCCTTTCCCCCAGCGAGTTCCAAAACTCCTGATTCCCCCGGCGCCAAGGTTTTTGCAAAATTTTGCATTTTTCATTTTTTATTTTTCATTTAATTATCGTAACTTTGCGGGGATATGAAGAAACTACTGATTGAGACCTATGGCTGCCAGATGAACGTGGCCGACAGCGAAGTCGTTGCCGCCGTCATGGAAATGGCCGGCTACGAACAGACGTCGGACATCAACGAGGCAGACGCTATATTCCTGAATACCTGCTCGATACGCGACAATGCCGAGCAAAAAATCCTTTCGCGACTTCAGGCCCTCAACGCCCTGCGCCGCAAGTCGGGTCGCCCCGCAATTATTGGCGTAATCGGCTGTATGGCCGAGCGTGTAAAAGAGGAACTAATTGAAAAACACGGGGTTAACCTCGTAGCCGGCCCCGACTCCTATCTCGACCTGCCGGCGCTTATCGCCTCGGCCGAGCAGGGCCAGCCCGCCGTCAACGTCGAACTGAGCCGCAC
>CAYUGU010000106.1:0-5599 GCA_964444345.1 uncultured Bacteroides sp. | reverse complement strand
GAACTCAGTGACGGGGACTTCCTGACCGATAACCTTGCCTGTGGAGCGGGAAATAGGATATGGTCGAGGTCGTTATGCTGCTTCTGAATCTTGTTCCAGATTGAACTGATGCTCTTTGTGCGCCCCTTGATATCAAACTTCAGGCCTGCCTCCTCGAGTTTCTTCTTGACGGGGGCGATGAAGTCGGCAATGTAGGCGTCGCGTGCGGCCTTGCGTTGGTTGAGGTCGTGGGCAATCTTCGAGTAGACCTCGCGGTTGCTGTACTTTAGGCTCATGTCCTCAAGTTCGCTCTTGATTGCGTAGAGGCCGAGGCGATGGGCCAGGGGGGCATAGAGATAGCGCACCTCGGCGGCGACGGAGCGCACGGCCTCCTGATCGGGATGATGATTGATTGCGCGCATCAACTGGAGGCGCTCGGTGATTACGGTGATAATCACGCGGATATCTTGCGCAAAAGTGAGCAGCAGGTTGCGGAAATTGTCGCTCTCGACGCTCGCGGCCTTGCTGTAGAGCAGGTCAACGCGGTTGAGGCCGCCGACGAGCCCGGCAATATCGTCGCCCCAGTCGGCCCGGAGCGCCTCGGGGGTCATAAACCCGGACTGCACGAGCGGAGCCAGCAGGAGGGCAATCGAGATTGAGCGGTCGGGGCTGACAGCCTCGGCCATGAGTTCGACGGTCTTGAGGCGATGAATCAGCGAGTTGAGGCCAAAACGGTCGCGCCCGTAATGGCCGGCGTCAACGCCGTCGGCAATCACCCGGCGCAGGCGGCTGACGTCGTCAGGGAGCGCATTTTGACGCAAAGCGCGAACAACCCGTCGATAGAGTCCGGGAAGTTCGCGCCGTTCGGTTTCAGTAAAAAACTTAGTCATTAGCGGGAAAGAGGGGTGCGCCGGGCGGCGCACCCGGGTATTTTTACTTCAGTTTGTCGATATAGTCGCGCAGGGCCTGATTTTCAGGGTCAAGTTCGAGCATCTTGGTATACCATTCCTTGGCGGCGGGGATATCCTTGGTGCTGATATAGTAACTTGCAATCTGCGAGTAGCCTTCGCGGTAGGTATCGGCGCGCTTGGTGCGGTTTTCGGGGTCGGCATCGAGAGCACCGAGCATCTGGGTGTAGGCGGCAACACACTCTTCGGAGGGCTCGTTGTCGTTCTTAACCAGGAGCATACGGGCCTTGTTGCGGTAGGGCACGAAGTTGCTCGGAGCGGCCTCGATAACCTTGTCGATCGACTCGATAGCGCCGGCAATGGCTTCCTGCTTTTCGGCCGAGCCGGGTTCGGAGGTTGCGGCTACGTTCTGGTAGCGGTTGCCGAGGTCAACCTGGTCCTGAGTAGAGAAGGTTCCGGCAGCCATATACTGCTTGAAGGCCTCCAGCGAGTTGATGTAGGCCTGATGAGCCTCGGCGCCGGCGGCGGCAGCAGCCTCGGGGTCGGTTTCGGCCAGGGCGCGCTGATTCTTGAGGGCGCGGCTACCGGCCTGAGAATAAGCGGTCGAGAGGTTCTTGAGCAGGTCTACCTTTTCGGGGTTAGCGGCTACGGCCTTTTTCCAGGCGTCGACTTCGCCGTCATATTCTTCGAGTTCGTTAAGAATCTGGGCATACGAGGAGTAGTCGTTGGCAGTAAAGCGAACGTCGGGCATCGCGAAGAAATCTTCAGCGGCGGCCTTTGCTTCCTGCTTGCGACCGAGTTTGTCAAGGTCGAGGAAGAGGATACGCTTCATCTGGACCGAGTTGGGCTGCTTGGCGAGGATTGACTGGGCGAGGTCGAGGCTCTCCTGATAATTTTCGCCGAAGTAGAGGAGCACGGCATAGCGCTCTTCGTCCTGCACGAAGTGGTTGGGATTCTTGATATATTCGGCATACTGCTGGGCTGCCTTGGTCCACTGGTCGCTATCATAGTAGCGTTCGGCGAGTTCGCGCTGAGCGAGGGCCGAGTTGGGGGCAATGGCGAGAAGTTCCTTCAGTTTCTCGATTGCGTAGGAGGGATTTGCCTTCGCGAATACGCGCGAATATTTCACGTATGCTTCGGGGGTTGCGTTATCCCAGTAGATTGCCTGATTATATTCTGAGGCGGCTTCGCCGATCTTGTCGGAGTTTTCTTCGGCAATAGCCTCGGCGCGGAGTTTGTCGCCGCGCATAACGTAGTAGTCAACGTTCTTCTTGTCTTTAGCGAAGGCGTCGTTCATATACTTTTCATACTCCTTGGAGTAGGCCACGGGGTCGGCGGTATAGTATGCGCGGGCAATGGCCACCATGATGGGAGCCTTCTTTTCGGCCTTGAGGGCGGCCTTGAACTGCTCGGAGGCACCCTTGGCGTCGCCGTTTTTGAGCATCAGAGCACCGAGGCCGACGTAGTTGAGTCCGTTCTTGGGGTTAAGGGTGATACCCTCGTTGAAACTGTCGGCAGCGGTCTTGTTGTCGCCATCCTGAAGGGCAACGGCGCCGAGATAGTAAAGTGCGGTAGCGCGGTCGGTTTCGGGCGCGTCGATTGTACGCTGAAGGATTTCGCGTGCATTATCGAACTGGTCGGCCTTGAAATATTCAATGCCGTCCATATAACCCTGGGTCTGAGCCGATGCACTCAGTGCGAAACCGGCTGCCATAGTAAGCAAGAGGTGCTTGAAGTTCATTGTTCTGTTTTTTATTGGTTTATTGATTTTCTTTTAGACTGATAACGGCGCGGGAGGTTTAATTATTGCTCGCCGGCCACACTTACGTTGACCATTCGGGGCTGGACCGTAGCGGGAAGCACTCCGGTCAACTGAATGACCTTCTGGCCCTGCATCCCGGTCACGAAGGCATAGAACGCATTATTCAGCGAGCCGCCAACGGAGGTGGTAATCATATAGATAGAGCGATAGAGCGGGTAGCGACCGTCGAAAATATAAGCCTGATAGGGCTTGTAGGCGTCGAGCGAATCGTCGCCGCTGACGGCCAGCACCTTGACCTTATCGGAGAAGCCGAGCGAGGTGGTATCGTTGGCCGTAGAGCGCTCGCGCATCTCCTCGCGGGAAATCACGGCGCCGTTCATATCGGTAGTGATCCAACTTACGCCGATAACGCCGAGGGCGTTCGGGCGGCGGCTGACGGCGTCAAAAACCTCGCGGCTCGAGTTTTCAGCATATACTTTTGCCTTCAGAGGCTCGCCGCCGTTGATACTGTCGCGCATAAACTGGGCCAGGCTCGAACCGTTCTGGTCAAACACCAGGCGGATTGAATCGAGTTTCGTCGGCCACATGTCTTTCCACGAGGTCACCTTGCCGGTCAGAATGTCGCGGAGTTCCTGCATGGAGATTACGTCCTGAGGGTTGTCGTTATTGACAATCAGGGCTATGGCGTCGACGGCAATGCGCTGCTCGCGGGGGTTGCGCTTATGGTTTTTGAGGCGGATTTTCTCCTGTTCGGTCAGCCGGCGGGCGGCCACGATAGTGCGCACGCTGTTGTCGGGGTCGAGCAGGGAGTCAAAACATTGCTGCTGAGGAAGATAATAGGGAATTACGTAGGCCTGACGCTTATTGTTTGAGTAACTGTATTCAAACACGTCAATTTCCTGGTCCATGATGTTCTCAAATGTCGCATCACAAACCACCTGAATCTTATCAACCTTGGGCTCAGACTTTTTGGCGGGCGCAGACTTGCCACACCCGCTCAAAGCCAAAGCACCGAGAGCAATCAGCGCTAATCCGTTAAGTTTCATCGGCTTATATCGTTATTGTTGTCAGTTCATTCCTTTAACCTGACGATATCCGCGCCAGACACCGTAGATAACAAAGAGAGTGCCGGCAACCCAGCGGAGCCACTGCCAGTCGGCGTCCCAACCGAAGAAGTTGATGAAACAGAGAATACCGACGCCTACATAGATGAGTACCATAAAGATACCGAAGATGTTGCGCATCGTCTTGCCCGGAACGGGGCGGTTATCAGGGCGGTTGTTTGAATCGTAAGTTGCCATAGATTTCTACTTTTAATTTTGGTTACACTTTTTAGTTCTTTTTACGCAATTTAAACACTGCAAAGCCCCAAAAAGTTCTCACACCGCAAAGTTACAAATTAAAAATGAGAAATGCAAAATAAAGTATGGAGGGGGCGATTTCCAAGCGCCCCCAAGTGAGCGAGGGTGTTTTGGCGGGTGTTGCGCCGCTCGGCGAGCGACGCCTCCATAATTTTATACGTAAAAGAGGCTGCGCCCGGGGTGGGTGCAGCCTCTCGGAAGGTTCGGATTTCGGATTATTCTGCGTCGGCGCGCTTGGTTACGCGAGAGCCTACGAGAGCGTAGAAGAGCAGGTAGGCGGCGCAGGCAACAACTACCCAGTAGGAGTTGATGTAGCCAACGGCGTCGGCAACGGCGGCCTGGATGAACATCATTACGGCACAGCCGAACACCATAGTCATGAAGATACCGGAAGCGATTGCGGTATACTTGCCGAGGCCTTCAACGGCGAGGTTGAAGATTGCGCCCCACATAACCGAGGTGCAGAGGCCTACGAGCAGGAAGGCGAAGATGCCAACGGGGATTTCAGCCCAGACAACCGAGAGGGTGCCCCAGTCGATACCGGGGAAGTTGACCATCACGTCGGTGGGGGCAAACATGCCGAAGAGCACGAGGACGAGCGTAGCGATGCTCACGGTGGTAATCATTGCGCGGGCGCTGAACTTGCCGCCGATAGCGGCGCCGACCAGACGGCCAATCAGCATCATAAACCAGTAAACGGCCACGAGCAGACCAACGATATTGCCGGCCATGCCGCGCTCGTTGATGAGGTACTGCTGAACGAAGTTGGGGGTGCCTACTTCAATGCCCATATAAAGGAAGATGCCGAGGGCACCGAGGGCGAAGTGGCGATAACTCATAGCGCCCTTGATGAGGCTCAACTGCACGGGAGCCTGAGCGGGCTCTTCAATCTTGGTGAAGTAGATAACCACGAAGGCCACGACGAAGATTGCGAGGGCAATCATAAGGGCGATTTCAACGTCGGCAATCTTCGAGCGGGTCACGTCGGCAATCAGTGCGCCCATCAGGATATAGCAGGCAACGGCAGCCGAAGAGTTGAACACGCCACCCAACTGAATCAACTGGTTGCCCTTGTTGCCGCCACCGCCGAGGATGTTAAGCATCGGGTTAACCACGCAGTTGAGGATACACATGCAGAGACCGGCGATAAAGGCGCCAATCAGGTAAACGGCGAAGATGGCGCCAAGGCTGTAGGAGCCTTCCATCAGGCCGCTGACCCATTGAATCAGGATGCCGATAATGCCGACGGCCAGACCGATAAGGGCGGTCTTCTTGTAGCCATACTTGCTGATAAGCATACCGGCGGGAATACCCATTACGAGGTAGGCAATGAAGTTGCCGTAGTTACCGATCTGGGCGAGAACGTTGGAGATGTCTCCCTGATTCTTGATAATGGTTGCCATCGGAGTGCAAAGGTTGGTCACGAAGGCAATCATTGCGAAGAGCGCGATCATCACGATGATGGCTCCCCATTGCTTTTTTTGTTGACTCATAGGTTGTAACTTTGGTTTTTTATGGTTGGTTATGGTTTTTAGGTTTATGGTTGAGGGTTTATGGTTGAGGGTTTATGGTTGAGGGTTTATGGTTGA
>CAYUGU010000105.1:0-5691 GCA_964444345.1 uncultured Bacteroides sp. | reverse complement strand
TCTACGACAAGGAGTTGCGCCACCGCATGGAGGAGCAGGCCAAGGTCGAAGCCTCGAAGATGAAAATCGAGTGGGGCTCGCAGATTCGCAGTTACGTTTTCGACGACCGCCGAGTCAAGGACCATCGCACCAACCATCAGACGGCTGACGTTGGCGGCGTTATGGACGGCGATATAGACGCCTTCATCAAAGCCTTCCTTATGGAGTTTGCCGGCGAAGAAAAATAAACTTAAATTTGGTAGTTATCGAAAAAGTTTGTATCTTTGCGCCTGAATTTTACCAATCAAATCGAGTTTTTTACAATAATTATAAATGGCAACACTTGAAAAAATCCGCAGCAAATCGGTGCTCCTCGTGAGCATCATCTTCGTTGCGCTTTTCCTGTTCATCATTACTATCATTGACAATCCTCTGGGTCTCTTCATGGACCAGACCACCGTGGTGAACGTCAACGGTAAGAAGGTGGACTACGAACAGTATCAAAAACGCGCTCAGGAGTTGCGCGAGCAGAACCCGCAGAATGTCAATGCCGACGAGGACGCCCTTCAGGCGCTCATCAGCGAAACCCTCTTCCAGCAGGAGTATGACAAACTCGGCCTCGCCGTTTCGCCCGAAGAAATCAGCCAGGTGCTGGTCGGCGAAAACGCTCCCGCCTATATCGTTAACTCTTTCCGCGGCCAGTTTGGCGCCACTCCCGCCGAAGTTCTCGCTGCCATCCAGAACCCCGAAGCCCTCGGCCTGACCGACGAGCAGGTGGCTATGATGAGCAAGAGTTATAAGGATTTCGAAGACCAGATCGAGCAGTTCCTTCTCGGCCAGAAGTTCTTCCAACTCGTAGGTGGCACTATCAACGCCAACAAACTCGACGCCAAGACCGCTTTCGACGAAAACAATACTTCCTATCGCCTGGCTACCGTCAGCAAGAGCCTCTACTCGGTTCAGGACTCTGTGACCGACGCCGACATCCAGAAGTACTATAACGAACATAAAGAGTCTTATAAACTCGACGAGCCCTCGCGCTATGTTCGCTATGTCAACCTCGACATCACTCCCTCGGCCGCTGACCGCCAGGCCGCTTCCGAGGCAGTTCAGCAGGCTATGGACCAGATTGCCGAAACCGAAGGCCTCGACGCCCTCGTAGGCAACAGCGCTTTCGTTATCAACCGCATCAGCGGCGACAGCGCAACCATTGCCGCCGAGCGCATCCCCGCCCTTGCCGACTTCGTTAAGAACGGCACTGTAGGCGAAGCCCGCGTGGTCCTCAACAGCGCTTTCGCTCCGGTTAATCCCCGCGTGGTGATTGCCCGCCTGATGGAGCGCGAAGTGAAGCCCACCGGCGCCCAGTTCAAGCAGGCCGTGCTCGACCCCTCGCAAGATGCCGACTCGCTCGTAGCCAAACTCAACGGCCTCGCTGAAGTCAACGACTCGACCCCCGGCGTTATGCAGGTTGTTGAGCAGCACTTTGAATTCGCCCAGATGCCCGCCGAAGTTGTTAAGCAACTCCAGGAGGCCGACGGCAAGTTCGTGGCCCTCACGATGTCGGACGGCACCCGCGTTGCAACCGCCATCAAGGAGAACGACAAGGCTAAACCCGTCTTCACCGTCCAGACCGCTACCTACAATATTGAGCCCTCGCGCGAAACCCTCGACGCTCTCAATACCCGTATGCGCGACTTCCTGATTGTCGCTTCGACCGCCGAAGCCTTCAACCAGGATAACGCCGCCCAGCAGGGCCTCGCCGTTGAAGACGCTCTCATCAGCAACTCCAGCACCTCAATCAACGGCCTCGAAGATACCCGCGGCATCGTTGCCTGGGCTATGGACGCCAAGAAGGGCGAAGTAAGCCGCCTCTTCACCGACAGCAAGAACACTCATCTGACCGCCGCTGCCGTGGCCGACGTCTACAAGAGCGACTATGTTCCCGCAACCTTCCCCGGTGTGCGCCAGAACATTGAAAACGAAGCACTCAACGTTAAGCGCGCCGACAAACTTATCGGCGAATATACCGGCAAGGGCACGACTCTCGCCGACTACCAGAAGGCGATGGAGGCTTCGCGCATCGATACCATTTCGCACGTGAGCCTCGGCAATGCCCGCTACGCTCAACTCGGCGGCCTCCGTGGCGCCAAGAAGGGCGAGGTTGTTGGCCCGCTGCGCTGGAACGGCTCAGTGATTGTCTATCAGATTCTTGACAGCGAAGAAGGCCAGATGCCCTTCGACGAAGCCTCCAACAGCGCCCAGTATCAGCGCCAGATGCAGCAGATGCTAATTGGCAACGACCGCGTCAACGCTCTCCTGCTCGGCAAGGGCAAAATCAAGAACCGCATACTGAAATTTACAAGACAATAATAAAGCATTCGTAAATTTATTCCCCAAAACATCCCCTAAAATGGGCCACGACGTGATGTCGCTGCTCATTTTTTTTATTTCTTGCGGGAGGGGGAATAAGTTTAACGGACTTTAACGGGGGTGGGCGTTGTTTTTGCCCGCAAAAATTCGTAACTTTGCACTAACGAAATTTATTACTAACCACAAACAATTCAAAAAAGAATTATGGCAAAGAAAATCACCCCCGCCTCCGGCACGATTGACCCGAAAGTTGCCAAACTTGAAGCGCTTGCAAACGCTATGGGTAAAATCGAGAAGACCTACGGCCGCGGTGCCATCATGAAGATGGGCGATGAAGTAGTTGAAAACGTAGAGGTAGTTCCTACCGGCTCTATCGCATTAAATATGGCACTTGGTGTCGGCGGCTATCCCCGCGGACGCATAGTTGAAATCTTCGGCGCCGAGTCGTCGGGTAAGACTACTCTCGCAATCCACGCGATTGCCGAAGCCCAGAAGCAGGGCGGCATCTGCGCTATCATCGATGCTGAACATGCCTTCGACCGCACATATGCCGAAGCCCTCGGTGTTGACGTCGATTCCCTCTATATCTCTCAGCCCGACAACGGCGAGCAGGCCCTTGAAATTGCCGAGCAACTTATTCGTTCGGCGGCCATCGACGTCCTCGTCATCGACTCCGTAGCGGCCCTTACGCCCAAGAGCGAAATCGACGGCACGATGGGCGACCGTCAGGTAGGCCTTCAGGCCCGACTGATGAGCCAGGCCCTTCGCAAACTGACCGGCACGATTGCCCGCACCAAGACCTGCTGCATCTTTATCAACCAGTTGCGCGCGAAAATCGGCGCCATGTTCGGCCCTGCCGAGACGACCACCGGCGGCAACGCGCTGAAGTTCTATTCGAGCGTACGCCTCGAAATTAAGCCCTCTACGGCCGTCAAGAATGGCGACGAAGTGATTGGCCGCCTGACAACCGTGCGCGTCGTTAAAAACAAGGTGGCGCCCCCCTTCAAGAAGGCCGAGTTTGACATCATGTTCGGCAAGGGCATTTCGAAGACCGGCGAGATTCTCGACCTTGGCACGGACTACGACGTAATCCAGAAGTCCGGCTCATGGTTCTCCTACGACGGCTCGAAACTTGCCCAGGGCCGCGACGCCGCCAAGAAGGTGCTCCTCGACAATCCCGAACTGATGGATGAACTCGAGCAGCGCATCATGAAGGAAATCAAGGAGAACCCGAACAAGAAGCGTTCAAGCCGCGCTCCGAAGTTCAAGAAGGGCGCTTCGGCTAAGAGCGAGGAGGCCGAGGATGAAGTTGTTGAGGATGCTCCCGCAATGATGAATACTACCGACGACTTCTCAGTCGAAGAAGACTCCTGAGAAAAAATACAAAATACAAAATATAGAATACAAAATTAGTAAAAAAGAGAGCCTTTTGGGCTCTCTTTTTTATTTCATCAGGGCGGCCATTTGGGTGGCGAGGGTTTGGGCGGCGGAGGCGGCGGCTTGGGCGAAGTCGGGGCCGTTGGAGGCGTAGATGATGCCGCGCGAGGAGTTGACCAGGAGGCCACATTCGCCGTCGGGCAGCATACCGTAGCGGCAAACCTCTTCGAGCGAACCGCCCTGGGCGCCTACGCCGGGCACCAGGAGGAACGATTTCGGGGCTACGCGGCGGATGTCTTCAAACATACGGCCTTGGGTAGCGCCGACAACATACATCATTTCGTCGGGTCCGGCCCAGGTCGAGGAGGTTTCGATAACCTGCTCGAAGAGGCGTCGTTCGGAGCCGTTGACCGTCAGCATCTGGAAGTCACGGCTGCCGGGATTGGAGGTCAGCGCCAGCAGGACCACCCATTTGCCTTCGTAGCCGAGGAAGGGCTTCACGGAGTCCTCGCCCATATAGGGGGCCACGGTGATTGCGTCGACGCCCATATGCTCAAAGGCGGCGCGGGCGTAGAGGGCCGAGGTATTGCCAATGTCGCCGCGCTTAGCGTCGGCAATGATGAACTGGTCCGGATGGTTCTTGCGGATATGGTCGACGGTCATTTCCAGTTGGCGCAGGCCGTCGGCGCCGAGGCTCTCGAAGAAGGCGAGATTAGGCTTGTAGGCCACGCAATAGGGGGCCGTGGCGTCCACGATTTGGCGGCAGAACTCATAGAGCGGATTGGGACCGTCGAGCAGGTGGGCGGGAATCTTCTTTATGTCGGGGTCGAGGCCAACGCAGAGAAATGAGCGTTTGCGCTGAATGTTGGCGATAAGTTCTTGTCTGGTCATGGGGGGATTCTTTTTAAGGGGGGGTTAGACGTTAAAGCGGAAATGCATGATGTCGCCGTCCTGAACTACGTATTCCTTACCCTCGACGGCCATTTTTCCGGCCTCCTTGACGGCGGTCTCGGAGCCGAGGGTGACGTAGTCGTCATACTTGATTACTTCGGCGCGGATAAAGCCCTTTTCGAAGTCGGTATGGATGATTCCGGCACATTTCGGGGCCTTGCTTCCGCGAATAAAGGTCCAGGCGCGCACTTCGTCGGGTCCGGCGGTGAAATAGGTCTGCAGGTCGAGCAGGGCGTAGGCGGCGCGAATCAGGCGGCTGACGCCCGACTCTTCGAGGCCTATCTCCTGAAGGAACTCCTGACGCTCCTCAAAAGTGTCGAGTTCGGCGATTTCGCTCTCGGTTTGGGCGGCGACCACGAGGATATCGGCGTCTTCATCCTTGATTGCCTCGCGAACGGCGTCGACATAATGATTGCCCGAGGCGGCCGAGGCGTCGTCGACGTTGCAGACGTAGAGAACCGGCTTGGAGGTCAGCAGGAAGAGTTCGCGGGCAAACTTCTGCTCGTCGGGCGTATCGAACTTGACGGAGCGGGCGGGCTTGCCGGCGTCGAGCGCGTCCTTGAATTTTTGGAGCACGTCGGCCTGCATCCGCGCAACCTTGTCGCCGCCCGTCTGCGCCTGCTTGATAGTCTTTGCCAGACGGGACTCAACGGTTTCGAGGTCCTTGAGTTGGAGTTCGTAGTCTATGATTTCCTTATCGCGCACGGGGTCAACGGAGCCGTCGACGTGGGTGATATTATCGTTGTCGAAACAGCGCAAAACGTGGAGAATAGCGTCGGTTTCGCGAATGTTGGCGAGGAACTTGTTGCCGAGGCCTTCGC
The DNA here is from genome assembly GCA_964444345.1 of uncultured Bacteroides sp. Lineage (GTDB taxonomy): Bacteria > Bacteroidota > Bacteroidia > Bacteroidales > Muribaculaceae > UBA3263. Next base: position 193 of record CAYUGU010000105.1, on the reverse strand, counting down.
CCTTGCTGGCGCCCTTGACGAGGCCGGCAATGTCGACGATTTCAACCGTTGCGGGAACAACGGAGCGGGGCTGACACATCTCGACCAGACGGGTCAGGCGCTCGTCGGGCACGGTGATTACGCCCACGTTGGGCTCGATGGTACAGAAAGGGAAATTGGCGCTCTGAGCCTTGGCGTTGCTCAGGCAGTTAAA
>CAYUGU010000104.1:0-6136 GCA_964444345.1 uncultured Bacteroides sp. | reverse complement strand
CCCGCGACAGCATCTATACCCGCTACAACAAGTTCGGGTTCGACTTCTATCTGGTCGATACGGCCGGCATCCGCAAGAAAAACAAAGTCAGCGAAGACATTGAATACTACTCGGTTATCCGCTCGGTCCGCGCCATCGAAGCCTCCGACGTCTGCATTCTGATGATCGACGCCACCCGAGGAATCGAAGCCCAGGACGGCAACATCTTCTCGCTCATCCAGCGCAACAAGAAGGGCCTGGTTGTATGCGTCAACAAATGGGACCTCGTCGAAGACAAGAGCCAGGACGCAATCAAGCACTTCGAGGAAGCCATACGCCGCAAGTTCGCCCCGTTTGACGACTTCCCAATCATCTTCGCCTCGGCCCTGACCAAACAGCGCATCCATAAAGTGCTCGAAACCGCAATGCAGGTCTACGAAAACCGCAACCGCCAGGTCCCCACGGCCAAACTCAACGACGTGATGCTCGAAGCAATCGGCGCCTATCCTCCGCCCGCCAACAAAGGTAAGTTCATCAAAATCAAGTATGTAACCCAACTGAAAGAGCAGCGCATACCTACATTCGTCTTCTTCTGCAACCTGCCCCAATGGGTCAAAGAACCCTATCGGCGCTATCTCGAAAACAAGATTCGCGAAAACTGGGACTTCTGCGGAACCCCCATCAGTATATTCATGCGTGAAAAATAACGACAGATGAAACTACCCTCAGGCCAAAAGAAGCCATATCGCATCGGCGTCGCCCTCAGCGGCGGCGGTGCGCGTGGTTTTGCCCATATCGGAGCGATGCACGCCATTCAAGACCTCGGCCTCGCCCCCGACATCATTGCCGGAGTGAGCGCCGGCTCGGTTGTCGCCGCCTTCTATTCGGCCGGCCAACTCGATCGCCACGACGACAAACTCCTCAAACTCTTCAACGGCGGAAAATTCACCGACTTCGTCAAGCCCCGGATTCCCCACGACGGCTTCTTCTCGCTCGAAAAATTCCGCTCGCAAGTTGAAAACATCCTCCCCTACGCCAACATCGAAGACCTCCCGGTCAAGACAATAATCTGCGCGACCGACCTCGACGCCGGAACAAAAATGACGTTCACCAACGGCCCCATAGCCGAACGCGTCGTGGCCAGTTGCTGCGTCCCGATTGTCTTCGAACCGGTCGTTATTGAAGGCCGACGCTACGTCGACGGCGGCGTGCTCCGCAACCTCCCCGCCTACGCCATACGCCATCTCTGCGACTTCCTCATCGGGGTTAACTGCTCGCCGATGGGCCATGAGGCCGAAGCCAAAGGAATTGTCGACATTGCCAAACGCTCCTACCGACTTATGTCCAAAAACAACGTGACGGCCGACCTCGAAATGTGTGACGTCGCCGTGACCCTCTCCGAAACCGCCAACCATCAGACCTTCGACCTCCACGACCTCGAACTCCTCGTCGAGTCCGGCTACCTCTCCACCATCAAGCAACTAAAATCCTTCGCCCGCTAAAAAAACATAGGCACGCCGGAGAGCGTGCCCGGAGCAATAGCCGTGGGTGAAACCCGCGGTCTTGGGCATTCATTTCAAACCCAATTTCGCGACGCATCCCCCGAGCCGTAGGCGAGCGGGGGTGTATGGAGCGCAATTTTTCCTCTCGCGCACATGCCGCTCGTGGCTCCCCACTCGCCTAACGGCTCGGAGGAGACCTCGCGGACATTTTTATGTTTTGCCCTATTTTTCCGCGGGTTTCACCCACGGCTATTGCTCCGGACACGCTCTCCGGCGTGTTTTCGGGACCTGACTTTTGGCTGTTTGAAAATTTATAGGTATTTTTGCGCTATGAGATCTTTTTCACAACTATACATAATGAGCGTGTTTGAAGTAAAAGCCTTAGAAATCGGCGGTGACAAATTCCACATTCATCTGCTATATAGTTCGGCCGGTAAGGTATCCGAACTGGAAATAATGCGTCGAGTGAAGATTGATTCATCGAAATGGATAAATTCTCATCATCTGACCGAAGGGCGATTCGGATGGCAGGATGGCGGGGGAAATTTCAGTTATTCGCAAAGCCAACTTGATAAAGTGAAGGCATATATCCAAAATCAAAAGGAACACCATAAGATTACGACTTTTCGCGAAGAATACGAAAAACTCATGCAACGCTTCAATGCTGAAGTCTCACCTTATTCCCTCCCTGACGACCCGAAATAAATCAGATAGAATCAACCGGAATACGAAGGCGGGTCCAGAGGGGGTTGGGGAGGAGGCGCCAGGCGCGGGCCACGAGGCCCCAGCGCCAGTCGATGTAGGCCACTCGGCGACGGCGCACTATGGCTTTGAGGATTCGGGGAAGAGCATAATCGAGTTCCATTTGCAGGGGGTAGGTCTGACCCTCGTGGAGCAGCGGAGTCGAAATCCACCCGGGGCGAATATCGGTAATCGCGATTTTATGCCCCCGGGTGCGCGAAAGTTGTTCGAGGGCGGTCAGGTAAGTCTGGGCGCACTTTTTTGACGCGGAATAGGCGCTGAGGTCGCCGATGCCGTTCGTGCCGGCCACGGAGGTTACGGCCGCAATCTGTCCGCCGGTGCCCCGGTCGCGAAACCAGGCGTAGGCAGCGCTGACCATTCGGGCGAAACCCACGGCGTTCGTCTCAAGGATGTCGACCTCGCGCTCGGGCGTAAACTCGGGGTTGTCGTAGCCGATGCCGGCAACGTGGAAGTAGATTTCCATCCCGCCGAGACGCTCAATCAGCCGGTTCAGACGCGCGGGAGCGTCGGCGGCGTTGACGTCGATTTCTTCGATTTCAACACAGTCAGGATAGCGCTCTTTAAGGCGGCGCAGCGGCTCGATGCGCCTCGCGGCGAGACCCAGTTTAACCCCACGGGAGGCGAGGGCCTCGGCGGCGGCAAGGCCGATGCCCGACGAGGCGCCCATGATTACCATTGTCTTCATTTAAAGGTGTCGGGAAGATCGTTTTCGTAAAGCACCGTGTAGCCCGACTTGGGAAGCAGGGTGATAGCCTCCGTGAAGGTCTCTACAGGGAGCACGTTCACGCCCTTTGCGGTTCCGAGCCCTTCGAGAATTGCGTCGCGATTATAATGGCCAACAATTATAGCCATATCGCAACTGCGGGCAATTTTTTCGCCGAAGCGGCGGTTGAGTTCATACTGTTCGGAGCCGAGTTCAATCATTCCCGGGGTGATGATTATGCGTTGGCCCGGCATTGCGGCAAGCACATCGAGCGCCATTGATGAACCGGAAGGATTCGAGTTGAAGGCGTCGTCGATAATCGTAATTCCGCCTGGAAGCCGCTTGATGCTCAGGCGATGTTCAACCTGCTCGATGCGCTCAACCGCATAACGGATTTTCTCGCGGTCCATCCCGAGATGAAGGGCCACGATGACCGCAGCGACGAGATTGCTGACATTACATTCGCCAACCAGTTGGGTATGGAGTTTCAGCGGCTCGCCTCCATGGTTATAGATCGTGAAATCAGTGCCGGTCGAGGAGTAAACGATATCCTCCACCCAGAATTTAATCTCCGGGCGCCCCTTGACGCCATAGCGGATAGCCTCGACGTTGCTGACGGAGCGGTTGGCGATATACTCAAAGTCGTCGTTGATGATTGCGAGACCGTCGACGGGAAGGGCGTCGACGAGTTCAAACTTGGTTCGCTGAACGTTTTCAATCGACTTGAAACTCTCAAGGTGCTGAGGGCCGACGGCGGTCACGATGCCGATTGAGGGATGAACCAGGTCGCAGATTTCCTTGATGTCGCCCGGCTGCTTTGCACCCATTTCGCAAATAAAGATGCGGTCATAGGGTTTCAGATGCTCGCGCACGGTGCGCACAACCCCCATCGTCGTGTTGAACGAGCCCGGAGTCATGCAGACACTGAATTGCTCGGATAGGATGCGGTTCAGATAATGTTTTGTAGAGGTCTTACCGTAACTTCCGGTGACGCCGATAACCTTCAGGTCGGGCATTGAGCGGAGAATACGTGCGGCGTCGTTCACGTAACCCTGATTGATATGCTTTTCAACGGGCTGCAGAAGCCATACGGCCACGATTGCAATCCAGGAGGAGGCAAACCAGCATCCGATGCTGACCGTAGAGACTGCGTAGAGCACCCCGTCGAGGCTCTTGCCGAGGCTGAACCAGACGCAGAGAAGCGCGAAGAGCACGAACATCACGACCGTAATGCGGTTGACGCGCGGCGTGCGCACCAACGGCTTCTTATACTTGGCGCGAGCAGCCTTCACGACCATCACTACGAAGAAAATAATCTGGAGCGACGCACCGCAGATGTCCGGAACGTTGCTGATAATCGAAACGAGGAGGATAATCACGGCAGCGAGTTTGGCAAAGCCGGTCATCTCGCCCGAAGTCTTCAGATAGCGGTTATAACGGTCAATGCGATAAGAATTTTGCTGGAGCATCATCAGCGTGCGGCTGAACTCAAACCAGATTGCACCGAGTCCGCAAAGGACTGTCAAAACGAAAAGTATCAAAATACCCATTGCGAAAAGTTTTTTTAATTGTTCAGAAACGACGTCAGCACGGCGGCAAATTGCCCCGGACGGTCAAGGAAGGAATAATGGCCCGCGCCATCGAACTCAACGAGCCCGGCGCCGGGAATCAGGGTCTCCATTTTCTTAGCGTCGGCGAGCGGCGTGGCCGTGTCGGCCGTGCCCCAAATCAGGAGGGTCGGCGCCTTGATTTGCGGCATCAGGTGGCAAAGGTCCTCATTGACCACACGGCTCATGATGGCCCTCATCCGCGGCGACGAGTTGCGATAGTCGCTCGACCCGGCCTTGGCGCGCAAGCGGTCAAGACAGGTCTCAGCCCGCTCTTTGCCCAGAAGGAGTTGCAAAGCCTTCTTCTTCGCCTTGAAGGAGTACACCTTAATATAATAGCGGAGGGTGCGGCGGGGCTTCACTCCGGCGGCGTCAACGAGAATCAGTTTGCCAACGGCGTTGCGCGACGCATAGACAATCCCTACTCGCCCCCCGAAGGAGTGACCGAGGAGGACCACGTCATCGCCCACCCCCTCGCGGCGGAGGAGTTCCTCAATTGCGCGGGTATAGTCGTCGACGCCCCAGACTGTCGGCGGCTCGTCGGAGTCGCCGAAACCGGGAAAGTCGACATTGATCAGGGGCCGACCCAACCCGCGGACCGTCTTGGCCACCGACTCAAGAGTTGATGCGCGGCAACCCCAGCCGTGCATCAACACAACCGGGGCGCCTTGGCCCGGCTCAAAATCGTAGACGATTTTGCAACCGTTTATGTCAGCCGTTTTCTTCATTAAAGTTCCTGATCGGCCATCTCCATCTCGGCGGTTTCGACCGAGGGCTTGATGTTCGGTTCTTCGAGGCCGAGATGATGCTTGCGGTCAATAACCTTCAGCCAAAGGCCGATAAGGAGGGCGGCCACGCCGAGCGACGCAAGCATAACCAGGGGCCAGGTGTAGTTATAACTTACGGAGGCTACGGCTTCGGAAATGGTTCCGTTGGCGAGGCCTTCGGTAATTTCGGGGTTGGTCTTGTCGAGCACCTTGCCGATAAGCAGCGGGAAGAGCCAGAGACCGATATTCTGAATCCAGAAAATCAGAGCGTAGGCCGAGCCGATAATCTTGGCGTCAACAAGTTTGGGCACTGAGGGCCAGAGCGATGCGGGTACGAGCGAGAACGAAGCGCCGAGCACCAGGATAGTCAGGTAGGCCACGGTCACGCCGCCCACAGGGTTATCCTTGAAGAGCGGGAGCACGAAAGCGAAAGTCAGGTGGCAGAGAATCAGCAGCAAGGCGCCGATTACGAGCATCGAGGCGGCCTTACCCTTATGGTCGACATACTTGCCGAGAATCGGAGTGATACCAACGGCGAGCAGCGGGAACACGGCGAAAATCGACGCCGCGCTCTGACACATATAGCCCATCCAGCAATAAACCAGAAGAGCAACAATAGCCAGGGCCAACATTCCGTACTTCATCGACTTCTTGCTCGAGAAGTTGCTGACGAAGGCGGCGGCTGCGGCCACGAGCATCACGATATACTGCACTACGGTTTCGGCATCGGAGGCCCAGAAACTTTCGGGGTCAACCTCCGTGAAGGTCAGGTTGCATTGCAGCATGTTGACGGCATACTTCTGGAAGGGGAAGATT
>CAYUGU010000103.1:0-6204 GCA_964444345.1 uncultured Bacteroides sp. | reverse complement strand
CGAGAAGCACCTGTTCGGAAACTTCGTTCATTTCGCCTTCAACCATCATGATGTTGTCGTAGGTAGCGCCTACCATCAGTTCGAGGTCGGCCTTTTCGAGTTGGTCGGCCGTCGGGTTGATAACGAATTGGCCGTCGATGCGGGCCACACGGACCTCGGAAATCGGGCCCTGGAAGGGAATGTCGCTGACGGTCAGGGCGGCCGAAGCGGCGAGGCCGGCGAGCGCGTCGGGGAAGTCGACGCCGTCGGCGCTGTACATGGTCACCTGAACAATGGTGTCAGCATGGTAATTGTCGGGGAAAAGGGGGCGGAGCACACGGTCAACGAGGCGGGCGGTCAGGATTTCGTAATCGCTTGCGCGTCCTTCGCGCTTAAGGAAGCCGCCGGGGAAACGACCGTTGGAGGAGAATTTTTCCTTGTACTCAACGGTCAGGGGCATGAAGTCGACGCCTTCGCCTGCTTCCTGAGCGGAAACGACGGTAGCGAGGAGCATAGTGTTGCCCATGCGGAGTTCAACTGCTCCATCGGCCTGCTTGGCGAGTTTGCCGGTCTCGAGGGTAATTTCGCGACCATCGGGCAGGGTGATGGTTTTCTTGATAGGGTTCATTCGGATAATGATTAAAAAAATTTGTTCACATCAAAGTATCGCGCAAATTTACGCAAAATCTCTGAGATACGCAAATTTTCCCTCAAAAGTAGGTCCTAACCGCAAAGAGGAATTGGTCGATGAATATCTTCTTGAAGGCGGCGATATTATTTTGTTCGTAGAAAATCAACATTGCTTTTTTATAGTCGATTGAGTCTACAGTACGGAAGGAGATTGGACAGTAGCCGTTGGCAATCAATATGCCGTTGCTGACAATGCGTGCGGTTCGTTTGTTTCCGTCGGTAAACGCCTGAATATAACTAAGGAGCACGAGGGCCAACAGTGCCTTTTCAAAAATATTGGTTTTGGCGTTTATCAGCCTGACGGAGTCCTCAAGGGCTTCGCGAATTTGAAATTCATTGTCGAGCGGAGTATAGTTTGTTCCGGTGATGCCGACGCGGCGCCTGCGAATGTTTCGGTCAACGCCTAATTCTTTTGTAAGTAGGGCATGGATTTCTTCAATTCGGCTAACATTGAGGTTTTTAAGATAGTCGGGGACGTCAAGAATAAAATCGAGGGCATCTTTGTGATTAAGGAGCATGGCGGCTTCTTCCTTAGTCTTGCCGTCAGCGGTCTGTTTTTCCTTCAGCAGGCGTTCGGTTTCGAGAAGCGAGTAGGTATTACCCTCAATTTGAGAGGACTTCCATGAGAGATCAATTCCAAGGCGTTCCATTTCCTTGCGGTATTCGGTCTCTGACATCTCCGACAAGTGTTGACGAAACATTTCTTGTGCATTCTCAAGTTTTTGAAGTTCGTCGGGAGTAAAGAGTGAGACCCGAGGAAGGACTTCATTGATGAGTTCAAAATTGAAGGATTCCTGCACTTGGCGTTCATCAATGTCCTTGTTAAAATAGGTATCGAGGTTCAGTTCCATTGTCAGTTGCGCTTGAGGCGTCAGTTTATAGCGTGTTGCCGGGCCATGGCCAACGACTTCAATTGACCCGGTGGCAACGCCGTCGGAGAGCATTCGGACAAGGGTTCGGTCGCTTATCTGCCGGGACAAGGAAGCGAGAATGTCGGATCTTTTTGAGAGTGGATTATAGTGGAGGAACTGGAGGATTTCAATTTCTGTAGTCATAGGTTTGGCTTGTTGATCGCGCCAAAGTTAGTGAAAAAACGCGAAAAATCGCGCCAATTTGGCGCGATTTTTTATGATTTCGGGGCGATTTTGGCGCGATCGCTTGAAATTTTGTATTCTGTATTCTGTATTTTGTATTTTTATTTATGCAGGGCGACGTTGAATTTGGGGAGGAGGCGAAGGGGATGCCATGACTCTTTGGCGGCGCGCAGGCCGGGGTCGCCGGCGTCGTCCTGGCGGTTGGAGTAGGCCAGGCGCGGGAAGAGTTCTTTCATTCGGGCGGCAAAGAGATGGGCGAGGGTTTCGCCGGCGCCGGGAATCGAGTGGTTGATTTTCTCTACGTGGACGTGGAGCGTATCAAACTTGACTTCGCCAATGGTGAAGCCGGCAATTTCGCCGTCGGGCATCTTGAGGACGGCGCCGTGGAAGTAGGGTGCAAACTCGTTCCAGTGAATCAGCATACGGCCCACGGCGAGTTGCTCGGCGCGCCCGGTGGGTGAGCCGTCGTTGCCCAGAGAGGCGAGTAGATTCAGGCAGAGGCGGGCGTTTTGGGCCGTCATCGGTTCGAGTTGTGCCTCGGGGTTGTCCTTGAGGAAGCGGTTAACGTGGTTACGCTTCTTTTTCATGGCGTTGCCCGCAAGGGTTGCAAAGGCGTTTATATCATATAGATAGTCGCTCCATTCGGGTCCGAGGGGGCTTGCAATGGCGTTATGGTCGGCAAAGAGATGCAGGCGGTCCTCGGGGATGGCCGAGAACCATACGGGCGAGCCGTTTTGGTCGATAAGACGGTCGAGGGCTTCAGAGAAGTTGCCGGAGCCGAGAGGAAGCGAATAGGCCGAGATTTTGAGGTCATCTTCGCGTCCGCCGCGAATAAAGAGCGTGTCGCCGGCTTCGGCAATCTGATAGTTGAAGAAGTCGGCCCAGAGGACAATGCCGCCGAGGGTGTAGTCGCAGGTGCGGCTGTCGGTCAGTTCGACGTAGTGGGCCAGACGGGAGTAGTCGGCCGGGGTGATGGGCCGGAAATGCAGGGTTGTTCGGGTGTCTTTCTGTAGTAAGCGTGAGGTATTCATATCCCTATAACGCGCGGCCCCGCCCCCCGGTTCAATCAAAGCAGGTCAAAATAGTACATTCGGGTTCTAAGGACCTCGCTTTCATCAATTGCGTAGAAGTTTTTTTCATCCTCCTGACGCGGAAAGAGCGGTTTAAATCCGTTTCTTTCATAATAGGCCAGGACCCGCGGGTTGTTGATAGCATCCACAAGGATAAATCGGCAACCTGTCTTGTTATCAATGCTTCGGAACCATTCCTTTATGAAGTCCATAATCTGTTTGCCCACTTGGAATTCAGAGCCTTGATAATCGCTGTTAACTCCGAGTCGGCCAATTAAAACGGCCGGATAAGTACGCCCTCGTTTTATGTAAGGAATATGGGCGTTGAGTTTTCGGCGCGGATTGTTCTGCATATGAGTGGTTTGGATGCTTGCATTGGCCAGAGTAATCATACCCACAATTTTTGTATCATCCGACTTATCAAGCCAGCAGTAGGTTTTGCCTAACAGTTCGGACTCGTAGTTGATTACGTCGTTGGCAAAGAAGTCGTCGAGGTCATCGTCTCCGCAGGAGAAACGTTGACAATACTTGAGGGTTTCGCGGTCAACGCGCGTTAACGCGGCACAATCCTTAAGAATAAACATTCGGGTCAGTTTCGCCAGGAAGGTTTGTAGGAATTAAGTTGGCCGACGATTTCGCGAACGTTCATTTCCTGTTCGACAGATAATTGCTTGCGGGGCCGATTGAGTTGTTCGTCGGCAATGCGAACGAATTCGTCGGCAATTTCTCCGCTGAGGATGGGTACGGGTTTGATAGGTGTTGCCATAGTAGTCAGTTCGTTTATTTATGCAAAGTTACGAAAAAACTATTAAATTGACAAATTTATGATTATAAGAGGGTGAATTTGGCGAATTTCAGGAGGAGGGTGCGTGAGCCGGCGTTTTCGAATTGGACGATGATGCGGACGTCGGGGAGGGAATCGTCGATGGCTGTGACGGTTCCGCGGCCAAACTTGGGGTGTTCGAGCAGGGCGCCGACTTCGGGCACTTCGGGCGCGGGTCCGGCGGGTCGGGCGGCCGACGGGCGGGGCTGCGGGTCGAGTGGCGTCAGGGTTCGCGGCGAGAAGTCGCGGGCGGGCTCGGCGGGCTCGCTTTGGGGGGTTCCGCGGGAGATGAAAGCCTGATCGATATCGCCGATAAAGCGCGAGGGTGAGGGCCAGACGGTCTGGCCGTTGCGAAAGCGGGTGGTCGCGTAGGAGAGCATACAGAAGCGCTTTGCTCGGGTAATGGCTACGTAGAGCAGGCGGCGTTCTTCTTCGATTTCGCGCATAGTCGACTGCGACATCGACGAGGGGAAGAGGTCTTCTTCCACTCCGACCACGAAGACATTGTTGAACTCCAGGCCTTTGGCGGCATGGGCGGTCATCAGGGTTACGCGCTCTTGGGCCTGCATGTCGTCGTCTTTCGAGTCCTGGTCGGTGGCGAGGGCGGCCATGCCCATGAAGTCGCCCAGGGAGATGTCGGGGTTGCCCTCTTCGAGGCGTTCCTCAACAAACTCGTGGACGGCCGAGACGAGTTCTTCGAGGTTCTCGCGGCGGGCAATGCTTTCGGGGGTATGGTCCGAGATATATTGGGCCATAAGGCCGGAGGCGGTGATTATCTTTTCGGCTACGACGAAGGCTGTTTCGCCCTTGAGGTTCAGGTCGATAAACGAGCGGATAAGGGCGGCAAAGGCGTCGAGTTTCTTGCGGGCGGCTGAGGCCACGCCGGTCTCGTAGGCGTCGAGGTCGGTGATTACGGTCCAGATGCTGACGTTGCTTTCGAGGGCGGCGCGGGCGAGGCGATTGAGGGTAGTGGCGCCGATTCCGCGCGCGGGGGTATTGATGCTGCGGCGGAGGGCTTCGTCGTCGTCGGGGTTGAGGCTCAGGCGGAAGTAGGCCAAGGCGTCCTTGACCTCCTGGCGCTGATAGAAACTCAGTCCGCCGTAGATTCTGTAGGGGATGTTGCGCTTGCGGAGGCTCTCTTCGAGCACACGGCTCTGGGCGTTGGTTCGGTAGAGAATCGCGTAGTCTTCAAACGAGTCGTGGGCCTCGGCGCGGAGCGCCATAATTCGGTTGGCCACGAGATAGCCCTCTTCAAAGTCGGAATATGAGCGTACGAGTTCAATCTTCGAGCCGAGGTCGTTGCGGGAGAAGACGTTTTTGGGTATCTGCTCTTTGTTTTTGGCAATCAGCGAGTTGGCCGCATTGGTGATTATCTGCGTTGAGCGGTAGTTTTGTTCGAGTTTGAAGGTTTTCAGCGTCGGATAGGAGCGCCGGAGTTGGAGGATATTGTCGATATTTGCTCCGCGGAAGGAGTAGATTGACTGGGCGTCGTCGCCAACCACACAGAGTTTGCCTGACTGGCGCGTCAACATATTGACAATCAGGTGCTGGGCGAAGTTAGTGTCCTGATACTCATCGACCAGAATGTAGGAGAAAAATTCCTGATAATGGTGGAGTATGTCGGGATTGTCGCGGAAAAGGACGTTGGTGAAGTAGAGCAGGTCGTCGAAGTCCATGGCGTTGGCCACGAAGCATCGGCGGCAGTAGGTTTCGTAAATCTGATATAACTGGGGTCGGCGGGCGCGCCGGTCGGCGGCGATGATGTCGGCGCTCGCCTTATACATTGCGGGCGAAACGAGGGCGTTCTTTGCGCCTGAAATGGCGTTGAGCACCACCGAGGGCTTGTAGATCTTGTCGTCGAGGTCCATTTCCTTGATTATGGTCTTGACGAGGGCTTTGGAGTCGGCGGTGTCGTAGATTGAAAAGCCCGGTTTGAAGCCGATGCGGTCGGTATGGGCCGAGAGGATGCGCCGGAATATGGAGTGGAAGGTGCCCATCCAGAGTTTAGCAGCGGTCTTGTCGCCGACCATCGAGCGTATGCGTTCGCGCATCTCGTTTGCGGCCTTGTTGGTGAAGGTCAGGGCGAGGATGCGCCAGGGCTCGAGGCCGAGGTGGAGCAGATGCACTATTTTATATGTGAGGACGCGGGTTTTGCCCGAGCCGGCGCCGGCAATCACCAGTTGCGGCCCGTCGCAATAGGTTACGGCATCCCTCTGCGCCTCATTCAGTTGTTCAAGATATTCGTTGGTCATTATTCGTTTAGGAGGTGGGTGAGGCGGCGTTCGAGTTCGGCGGTGGAGACGTGGGTGGAGAGGACGCCGCGGTGGGCTATGGATATGCCGCCGGTCTCTTCGCTGACCACTATGGCCACGGCGTCTGTGGCCTGGGCGATGCCGAGGGCCGAGCGGTGGCGCAAGCCCAGGGAGCGGGGAATCGAATTGTCGTGGCTCACGGGGAGGATACATCCGGCGGCCATAATGCGGTCGTGGGCAATGATTGTGGCGCCGTCGTGGAGGGGGGAGTTTTTGAAGAAGATGTTTTCGAGGAG
>CAYUGU010000102.1:0-6411 GCA_964444345.1 uncultured Bacteroides sp. | reverse complement strand
CTGCGGCATCGACTCGAAGGTCTATAGCGGCTATGCCCTCGGCATGGGCATCGAGCGCATCACTAACCTGAAATATCGCGTCAAGGACCTGCGTATGTTCTCTGAAAACGACGTCCGGTTCCTGCGCGAGTTCACATCTGCCGCCCAATAATGACTCTACAGAAGCGCTTCGACGCAATCATTGATCGGTTTCAGCAGACCATGCCGGTTGCTGAAACCGAACTGCGTTATTCCAACCCCTTTGAACTGCTCTGTGCGGTTATACTTTCGGCGCAGTGTACCGACAAGCGCGTCAACCTTATAACCCCGGCGCTATTTGAGGCGTTTCCGACTCCGCAGGCCCTTGCGGGCGCAACGGAGGAGCAGGTTTTTGAACTGATTCGCTCGGTTTCCTACCCAAACAATAAGACGAAGTCGCTCCTGGGCATGGCGCGCCGCCTTGTTGACGAATTTGGCGGCGAAGTGCCTTCCGATATGGACTCGCTGCTCTCGCTTCCGGGCGTAGGGCGCAAGACCGCCAACGTGATGCTCTCGGTAGTCTGGGGCAAGGCGGCTATGGCGGTCGATACCCACGTGTTTCGCGTCAGCGAGCGCCTCGGTCTGACCAACGGGAGCAAGTCGCCGCTGCAGACGGAGCGCGAACTCGTGGCCCACATCCCGGACGAGATTATTCCGAAGGCCCACCATTGGCTGATTCTCCACGGGCGCTACGTCTGCAAGGCGCGCAAACCTGACTGCCTCAACTGCCAACTGACTGACCTCTGCAAATATCATGAAGCCCACCACTGAACTATCTTGACCCTCAATAAAGAATGACAGAACAGGAAAAATATGCGGTTCAGGAGAAGGCCGTAGAACTTCTCCGCACGGTTTTCGACCCGGAGATTCCGGTCGACATCTATTCGCTCGGGCTTATCTATCGGATTGAAGTGACCGACGAGGATGTGCTCCAGGTTGATATGACGCTGACGGCCCCGAGTTGTCCGGCTGCCGAATTTTTGGTTGAAGACGCTCGGCTGAAACTCGAAACGATTGCGGGCGTCAAGGCCGTAGAAATCAATATTGTCTTCGAGCCGGAATGGACTCAGGACATGATGAGCGAAGAAGCGAAACTCGAACTGGGATTTCTTTAATTCCGGTCTATAAACTATAAACCCAACAAAGAATGCGCGACCTTAGTTACTTTATCAGCGACCTCCACCTCGGAGCGCGATATTTTCCGGACCCCCTCGACCATGAGCGGAGGGTCTGCGCTTGGTTGCGCTTAATCGAGCCGCGCTGTCGGCGCCTCTACCTGCTCGGCGACATTCTGGACTACTGGTTTGAATATCGCCACGTGGTTCCCCGGGGATTCACGCGCTTTTTCGGCACCTTGGCCGACCTGGCCGACCGCGGCGTTGAAATCACCTGGATTACGGGCAATCACGACATCTGGATTTTCGACTATCTGCCCCGCGAAATCGGCTTCCGACTAATCAACGGGCCGCTTGAAGAGACAATTGAGGGCAAAAGGTTCTTTATGGCCCACGGCGACGGGATGGGTCCGGTGCCCTTCGGCGAGCGGCTGATGAGGGCCGTTTTCCGCAACCGGTTCCTGCAGCGGATGTTTTCGGCAATCCATCCGCGTTGGACCGTAGGACTGGCCTACGGCTGGAGCGCCTCGAACCGCACCAAGCGCAAGGTTGAAAATCCCTCGCCCGCGCCCCTGCTGAAATGGGTCGAAGAGAACCGACGCGACGACGTTGACTACTATCTGTTCGGCCACTATCACCTGCTCTACGATGAGCGCATAGGCCGAAGCAGAATAATCATTTTAGGTGACTGGATTTCGAACATGAGTTATGCAGTTTTTGACGGCAAAGAACTGAAAATAGAAAAACTTTAGCGGGTTAAACGGCTGATTTTGTGCAAGAAACACAAACAAAATAAAAAAGTATGTTTAATAACACACAAAATAATTTGCCCCCCAAAGAAAAAAGCCCGAACTTTGCAACGCAAAAGCAAAAAACTGATAAAACACTCATTCAATCTTTTTTACCTTAGATATTGTACCTATTGGAAATTCATCGGGGCGGGACTTAGTGATAAGTTCCGCCTTTAATTTTTTTGAGGGCGACGAGCGGACAAGTTGACAAATTGACATTTTGATATTTTGTTGGGTGCGATTTGTTTATAAAATTTTATTTGCTTAAATTTGCGGCGATATTTACTTTCCAATTTACACATTATGCGTCTCCGCCTTTTTATACTTCTTGCCACTTTAGGAATTTTCTGCGCCTCGGCCAAGGATGAGCCGGGATTTGTGCTTCGCGGTTCGGTATTGCGTGCCGACTCGGCGTCACGCGCCCCGCTTGACTCAGTCTATATAAGCCTTTCGGCTGTGAACGATACGGCGGCCGTGCGCTTCAAAATGCTCCAGGGCGACGACGCAACTAAGACCAACGCCAAGGACGGCAACTTCCGCGCGATGGTCTATGCCCCTCCGGGAAAGTATATCCTGACGCTTGACCGCGAAGGCTTCGAGCCGACGGTCAAGGAGGTTGAGCGCAAATTTAAGGACCAGACAGCCGTCTGGGTCGGCGCAATCTCGATGAACCCTCAGCGCCACAAGATGCTCAACGAAGTAGAAGTGGTCCAGACGGCTATCAAGGTAGTCATGAAGGGTGATACGATTGTCTACAACGCCGACGCCTTCAACCTGGCCGACGGCTCGATGCTTAACGCCCTGGTCAAGCAACTCCCGGGGGCCGAACTGACGCCCGACGGCCGCATCAAGGTCAACGGCCGCTTCGTTTCGAGCCTGCTGCTCAACGGCAAGGACTTCTTTCAAGATGACCCGGCAGTGGCCCTCGAAAATCTTCCCGCCTATGCCGTCAAGAACGTTAAGGTCTATGACAAGGCGGGCGACGACGACTATCTCACGCAGGCCTCACAGAAACTTGACCGCGACGAAAGCACCGAAAACCTGGTGATGGACGTGGTCCTCAAAAAGGAGTATTCAACCAGTTGGATGGCCTCGGTCGAAGCAGGATATGGAACGGCAGACCGATGGCTCGGCAAGGCTTTCGGCCTCGGGTTCACGGACAAATTCCGACTGACGGCCTTTGTCAACGCCAATAACATCATGGACTACACGACGGCCACAACCGACGGCGACTGGCAGACAAGTTGGGGCACGAGCGGCGAAATGAACCTGCAGATGGGGGGCATAGAATATCTCTATGACGACAGCAAGCGCTGGAAAATCAACGGCAGCGTGACCCACTCCCATGAAGATATTCTCCAAAAGGACCAGACCGCCTCAACCTCCTACTACTCGACAGGCAATATCTATGCGCGCGCTTCATCCCACGAAACCTCGAACCGCCAACACTTCCGCACGAACCATACCGTTCAGTATAAAGGCGACGACGTATTTCTCACAATCCGCCCGAAAATTGACTGGTATACGATGGACGACCTCGAATCGCAACTCAGCGCCAGTTTCAACGCCAAGCCCGAAGAAACCACTCGCACGGAGGCCCTCGACTCGGTTTTCCGCTATAAGATTTCAGAGAAATATAACGACATACTCCTTTTCCGCCTAAAGGAACTGACCCACTCATATACGAGTACGTTCACGGCCCAACTCGGCATAAGCGCCCGAATCCGCACCCCGAAGATGCGCGGCTCGCTAACGCTCGGCCTCGACGGCGAATATGTCGACAATCCCGGACGCAGCCGCCAAGCCTATCTACAGAACTACGGCGGGGCGAACCTCAACCTGACCGAACCAATCCGGACCGACCGCTTCAACCGGGCTCCCCGCTCACGCTATAACTTCACCCCCTCGATAGGCTATACCCAAAAGTGGACGCGCCTTTCGGAGGTCCACTCCGACGAACTCAACTTCCGGGCAAACGTGAACTATAAGCAAAGCCACAATACAAACCCATACGAGATTTTCGAATCGGCGTTGCTCCCCGACGAGACCGACCCCTCCATGGCCCTGCAAAAACCGGAGGATGCCATCAAACTGCTGACCAATAGCCGCCGCAGCCTCAGCCACGAGAACGAGTTAAGCGCCTTGGTAGGTTTGTCGCTTTCGCGTGAACCCGTGGCCCCGTCAGACTCCGGATTTAACGCCGCCTACAGCCTGAACATATCGCTCGAAGACCGCTTGCACCGCGAACACCTTGACTACACGAACGAAGCCGATTTCCACCAGTCGCTAAGGCGCACACGTAACTACCTGCGCCCCACGTTTGACTTCTCGGTGCGCTCCGCGAATAAGGTACGCAATCTGAACTTCTCATTCTCCTACTCAACCTATACCTCCGCGCCTTCGCTCTCAGGCTTTCTCGACGTCCCGAACACGGACAACCCGCTCATAATAACCCTAAAAGACCCCAAAGGGCTAAAGGATATGCGCTCGAACTATTTCCGTCTTCACTTTATGCGCTATGGCCGAGGCCAGGGGCGGGAATATACCTACGCCTATATATCTTATGTCCTTCAACAGAACGCCCTGGGCGGTTACACGGTTTTCAATCCAGAGACCGGTGTTTCCCGCAACAAGACAATCAACGTTAACGGCAACTACAACCTCTACGGCTGGGGGGCTCATTCGTTCTCGTTCGGAGCGCGCAAGGCATGGAGTTTAGGAGCCGACGTCAACTTTCATAGCCGCCATGACGTTGGCTACTATATTGCCTCTATCGACCCCGACGCCGAGCCGATCCATACGGCGACTGACTGGCTTTCGCTTGGCGGAGAACTCAACGGCGGCTATACCTTCAAAAACGGCTCTCACCTGCAATTTCGCGTCGGGACCAACTGGGACCACTCACAGAGCGACCGCGCCGACACCAGAGCCATCAACGCCATGAGTTATCGCTTTGTGGTTGACGCGCAGGTTGAAATGCCCTGGGATATGGAGTTCACGACCGAATTTGGCGTTGAACTTAACCGCGGGCGCGAAACCACCGCGGCCAACCGCACCAACATTCCCTGGAACGCTACCCTCACAAAGAGCATCCTCAAGGGCGACCTCACTTTCAAACTAACAGCCAGAGACATACTCAACCGTAACCCGAGCCATTACGCCTACTCCTCGGCCCTGAGATACACGGAAACCTGGAATAACCGCATTCCGCGCTACGTAATGCTCTCCGCCATCTACCGCTTTCGCTCCCTCGCCAAAAAGTCAAGCAAATAACCAATTTGCATATACGGAGATTTTTCCGTAAATTTGCGGGTGAAAAATGGCTTCAAGAACTCGCGACAGACTCATTGAAGTGGCCCGTCAACTCTTTACCCGTCAGGGGATTGACAACACCACCATGAACGATATCGCCTCGGCCTCGGACCGCGGTCGGCGCACTCTCTACACCTATTTTCGCACCAAAGGCGATATTTATCAGGCTGTGATTGAGCGCGAAACGGAGCGCATCCGCGCGGAACTGGAGGCCCGGGTAGCCGCCGAATCGTCGCCTCGCGAAAAGTTGCGCGCACTGATGCGCACACGCCTTTCGATTACCCTCGAAAACGTCCATGGCTATCAACTCTGGCTTAAATCAATCTTTTCGAACGATGTGCGCCGCTCGCAGGCTGTCCGCGCGCTGGTTGCCGACCGAATCTACGAGATGATTGAGGAAATAGTGACGGCCGGCATCGCCTCCAACGACTTCATTCCGGCCCAGGCCCGCCGGTTGCCGATAATGCTTACGATGGTTGTGCGCGGAACCGACTGGTCAATAACCCGCGAGGAGGCGGAGCCGGAAGTGATTGAGAACTGGATCAACAGTTCAATCGACTTCATAATCGACGGCATCTCGACTTCGAAGCCCGACAATCCCGAACCTGAACAATAAATAACATCATTTTCAACTATACCTAAAAGAAAACCAAACAATTATGAAACTTCTCGAAGGAAAAACCGCCCTGATTACCGGCGCGGCCCGCGGCATCGGTAAAGCCCTGGCCCTGCGTTTTGCGCAGGAAGGCGCCAACATCGCTTTCACTGACCTCGTTATCGACGAAAACGGCGAAGCCACCAAGGCCGAAATCGCCGCCCTCGGAGTAAAGGTTGAGGCCTATGCCTCGAATGCTGCCGACTATCAGCAGACCCAGGAAGTAGTGGCTAAGGTTATGGAAGACTTTGGCCGCATCGATATCCTCGTCAACAATGCCGGTATCACCAAAGACGGCCTGATGATGCGTATGAGCGAAGCCCAGTGGGACGCCGTCATCACCGTTAACCTCAAGAGCGCGTTCAACTTCTGCAAGGCCGTGATGCCCATCATGATGAAGCAGCGCGGCGGCTCAATCATCAATATGGCTTCAGTAGTAGGCGTACACGGCAACGCCGGCCAGGCCAACTACGCTTCGTCGAAGGCCGGCCTCATCGCCCTGGCCAAGTCGATTGCCCAG
>CAYUGU010000101.1:0-6500 GCA_964444345.1 uncultured Bacteroides sp. | reverse complement strand
AGGTCGGCAAATCTGACAGGCTGATAACCGCCTGCTCCCACTACCATGACGAGGGCATCGTCAGCGATCGTCCGCACCGCACCCTCCGAGGCTTTCCTTGTCTTAGACATGGGCAACCTCCTTTCTTGATATAAAATTATCTGTTCTCATAAAAAATGTATTGATGGTTTACTTATCAGAATTTATGATCTCCTTGCCGTTGCACACCACCTTGACGTGCAAAACGCCAAAGCTGTCAAAGATATAATAGGCGTAGTTGGTGTTCGAAGCCGAGATATACCAACCGTTGCTCCCGTAGTGGCACACCTTGTTCAGCGCCTCGAATGCCACAGAGGCAGTCCCGAGGGCGGAGACAGTCGCAGTGCCCGAGGCATCGAGCGAGCTCATGTATCTCAGCCTCACCTCATAGGTGCTTCCCGCCGGAATGCTCGCCTCATACTGCGCCGCATCCGACTCCTTTGTCTCCACACCCCTCACTGTCTGCACAATGGGGTTCGAGGAAGCGTCCCTGCCGTCAATTGCAATCTCAAGGTACGCCTCCGCCGTATAAGCAGACATCTGCATCCCGGTCGAAGCCGCAGGCGCACTGCCGTTTGATGCGAGCCTGATCTTCGGAAGCGTCACCCTCAGCCTGCCGTTGCGTGTGGCAGTGCCAGATGCGATGGTCTTGCGCACGTCGGCTATACCGTTGAGTGTTGCGTTCATCGCTGATTGCGTCACGGTGCTTGCCGCGCTTCCGCCGGTCTCGTTGCCCACCTTTGTGTAGTCGAGCGTGTCGCCGGAGTGTATGGCGCAAAGCTCATTGGAGGCATCATATATCAGCATGCGCCTTGTGGCCGGGTCAATCTCAATCCGCTGGCCTCCTGCATCTCCCCAGCGCGCCCGGCCCTCCTTGAAGACCACATAGGTCGCAGTAGTCACTTCGCTTCCTCCCGTGTAAAGGATTGCCCCGCCATTGGTAGGAGCACCGAAGTAGCCGCACATCTTCGCACCCTCGCCGATACGGATTGACTGCCCGCTTAGAAACTCAATACGGGCATTGTTGGCAAGCAGAAGGTCAGTGGCAAGAAACTTGTAGATGCCGTGCGTTGACCTCTCCCAATATGCATCGGGCTTGGCGCCGCCATCATAGTTATCGTCCATCGGAAAATGGCTGGAGTCCTTGGTGTGCGACACCCGGCAACGATAGATGTAATACTTGGTCTCCCCGTCGACTTCCTTTTTGCAGAGCACCATGTCCATATGGTCCTCGCCCTCGGATACATCACCGCATTTGAACTCATAGCCATCGGGATAATCCTCCCAAAGCATAGGGGGCGGTACCCAGACGCCGTTCTTACCGGTTGTGCCGTTCTTGCCGTCAAACACGACAGAAGTGCATTCGCGGGCAATCTCAACGCCGCCTTTGCGCAGTACAAAATCAATGCGGGAGTAAGGCACTGAGGAAAGCGCGACACTGCCGATATAGGGGTTTTCTCCCACAAACACCCCGCTCTGATAGTTGGCATGGGTGAGAGTCAGACCCTCCGATGCGAGGTCGGTCACCTGCGCCACGCCGTCACCCTTGACCTTGATGACAGAGCAGGAGATCCCCGGGGTGTCATACGCCCCTGTATTGAGGTCATAGTGTACCGACATGGGATTGACAACGAGGCGGTAGACCACTGCATCCTTGCCAGGATTGCCGTCAATGCCGTCCGCAACCGTCCGCAACGGTATGATCACCGGGTACTGCCTCCCCTTGTACGTCACTGAGATGCTGACATCCTTGTCAATGTCGTTGATGCCCGGGCAGGTTATCCGGTAATAATACTTCTGCCCTCCGTCCGCGCTCTGCCCCTTTACTGTCAGCCCGAGGCTACGCAGGTCAAGCTGGGGATGTGCCACTTGGGATGCCGGCACGAGCTCGCCGCCGTCATAGACCTCTATGTATGCGTCATAGGTGTTGATCTTCCCATTCCGCTTCATCTCGATCACGGAGGGCGACACACGGGCAAAGACCACGTTCTTGCCAGTCTCGCCCTTGATGCGCACCACATTCCACACTCCCCACGCGCCGCCGCTCTTCTTGGCGATTGCCATCCACACTGCGCCCACAGGATTCTTGCCCCAGCCGTCAGCTCCGTTGTCGGGATGCCGGTGGGTATTGTCCGGATCACCGGGGTTCTCCTCCGACGAGAAGATAAACTCAATGTCGGTGTCGTCGGCGACCGGAGAAGGTGCTGACCAAGTAGGGGGAACGGTGTCGTCAACGGTGAACGTCGCCTTCGACATCCAAAGGGGGTCAGAGCCGGAAGGCGGGGCATCGCTCCATCCTGCCGTATCAGGGACAGGCTTGATGTATGTGCCGCCGCTCGGTCTTCCGGGCTCGGTCTTTGAGCGCGTGAACGCTATGGCGGGGACTGCGCCGTTGCTGCCGTTGTAGACAAGCGACACAGCCTCGCTCACAATCACGTCGGAATCGGAATATGAATTGCCCGTGCCGACATTCTCCACCGCCACAAGGTCAAACCTCGCCGACCTTGCGCCGGCGAGTATCGAGGCGTTAAGCGAAGACACCTTGCGTACTTTCGTTTCCCCTGTGCTGTTGGTGACATTCAAAAAAAGACAGTGGCTTGAGGTGTCCTTGTTGACTGTGACGGGAGTCCTTACGCCGTCCGACTCGCGGTAGACGTAGGCATCTATGGTCTGCACGTTGGGCGTCCCGTCCGAGCCGTAGGTGACAGAGTTGGGCAGAACCACCAACTTGTAGTCGCTCCGGTCAGGCTCCAAGGTGCAATGCACCGTCACGCTTGCTATCTCCTTTGCCATGGCTGTTATTGTTTGTATGCGTTGATCAATACCCTCACATTGCCTACCGACTCCATCATAGCCCTCGGCACCTTGTAGGTTGAGAGCAGTTCGTTATTGTCGGCGATGTTGTTTCCGTTGTTGTCCCAGCCGCCTGATGCGCCGGGTGTCCCCGACGGAGAGCCGTTCAGGATCGTGCCGGCAGGGGAATAGCAGATGAACTTGAAAAGCACCGTGCCCGGGTACAGGCCGCCCGATTTCTTGTCGTACACCTTCGGAGCGAAAGTGATTCCGTCGGGTGTCGACTCCCCGGCTCTCAGCACCCTGTCCTCCGGCGTCGCGTTGGGCTGGATAAAGAGCGTGTCGGTCTGGTCGTTGATGCGTATTGTGCCGGTTGCCTCAGCCTTGCTGTAGTCTGTCTCGCCAGCGTCATTGAAGATGGCGGCCCTTACAGTCAGGTATGTCGGCACAGCGTCGCGCCCTACGGTCAGCTCATTGCGCGAGCTGATTGCAAAGATCGTCTCATTGCCGGAATTGACGGCATTCTGCACAAGCTCCCAATCGCCCGTGGCATCGTCGTAGGTGTACCAGCGTACGGTCTTGGCTGTAGATGTCGCGGAGTCGAAGATCTTCTCCGGACCTTTCCAAAGGCGCGCATGCAGGAGCACCGTCGGGCTGTCGTATGTCAGGACAAGGGAATCATTGGTGTAGATGTCGACTTCATAGCCGTCTGACGTGAACTGCCTTGCCCCGATGATGCAGGTGTGCTCCTTGGTTATCACATTGCCTGAGTTGTCGGTAAACTTGATGACGCACTTTATCACGCCGTTTGCCCCGCCGAGTCCCTTGACCATGTTCCCAAGGAACTGCAGGCCGCCGAAAGGATAGTCGGAGCCGCCGGGCAATATCTGGTTGAATGTCCCTTGGGTGAAGTTGCCGAGTGTGGCCGAGAGGCGCTGTCCGTTGGCGTCGGCATTCTGGGGGAAGACAATCTTCTGGTCGTTGATATACCAGTCCTCGGTCAGCAGCTTGTTCTTGAGGTCAGACTCCGACAAGGCGGCGTCGGCGCTCGAGAAAAGCACCTGGAGCACGGGCTTGTGTATGCTCCAGTCATACTCGCTCGGTATTACGGGGCTTGAAGATATGCCTGAATAACGCTGGATAAGGTCCGAGGTGGCGCACATCAGGTCGGTCAGATACTGCTCGTTGGGCGATATGTAGGTGCATTGGAAATCCGCCGACGCTATGCTCCCTGCGCTCATGCCTCACCTCCTTCCCCGTCTGCGTCCCGGTCTGGCTGATCCACATCCTGATCTGTGTCCCCGGCAAGTCCCTCTGTGTCCCCGTTGTCGGTCTTCACCGAGAGATCCGGCTGTTCCCAGCGGTACTGCGGAAGCCGCGCCTCGGGAAGTCTGATTGCAGGGTCCTTCTGTTCTGCGGCAGCCTCCGGATCTGTCATCTTCACAGCCCCGAGGTCCGCAAGCAGTTCGTCCTGCTCCAAAAAAAACTGCACACGGTCAATCTTGACAAGGTCATTCTGCCAAAGCAGGAAAGTGCCGTCGGGCCATGTGTAGCGGTCGAAAGCGGTCACGCCTGCGGCGGCCGCCACCTTTGGATTGCATTTGTATAGATATTTGATTGCCATAGTCAATTATGTTTAGTAGGTTATCCCAATAATACCGCCCCGTCATCATCCACTATCACGTATTCCTCATCCGTCAAGGCAGACAGCGGCTCTTTCTCCACAACTCCCACCTGAAGCACCGCCCCGTAGGTCTTCATCAGATATGATGTAGGCAGCGTCGGCTTGATGCCTTCCCCGACAAGCGTCTTGCTCACTGCCCCGCTGGCCACGCCCTTGCTCAGATACCAGTTGAAATCCCAGAACCTCTCGGGATTGGCTATAAGGCGGTCGCCGATGAAGACCTCAAGCTCAGGCTGCCATGATTTCATGCCGGGCCTGAACCGGGTCGGGGTATGCACCACCACGTCCGGGGTCGGTATGTTGCGCGTGAATGTGGCGGTGGCCTGCGGGCTGTGCTCGTCGAGCGCGATGGACGAGGGGTTGCCGTATGGGTCGTACTTTGCCCGCACCCGGATGTCGACCCTGTGCCCCATCAGCTCGCGCGAGAGCGTCAGCTGTGTCCCGTCGGCGCTCAGTGCAACATCGTAGTCCATGACGTCATAATTGGGGTCTGTCTCGCGGTAGACGCGCGCAAAGTCCGCATCTTCCTCGTCTTTCTTCTCCCATACAAACTCGCGGTTGGCGGCCGGCACTTCATCCTTGGCGATGAGGAGGTTCGACTTGAGTATGATCTTCTGCGGGTCGTCGCTGGTCGGGTCCCACTCCACAAGCTCAGGCTGGTTGAGCAGCAGCACCGCCGGCGCCGACTCTGTGTCGCAGGTCGCCCCATGGGTGTCCTCCATCTTCCACACATCCCCGTTTCTCGGGTCAAGGTATTCGCCCGAAAAGCGGAACATCAGCGTCTTGCCGGGGTCAATGTTGTGGCGGATAGAGAGCCTGCCGTCAGGCGCGATCTGATAGTCCGTGCCGTTGCTTATCTCAGTCTCATTCGTGCCGTCGAAGACATACCAGTGCATGTTGGTCATCTGTACTTCCCCCGGTGCAAGGACTTCGTCCGGGTCAACGATGCGCATCCATGGGCGCAGCACGCAGTAGGTCTTCGTATAGTCTGGCGTATAGGAGCCGTCAGACTGGTCGAAAGTCTGCTCCGATGCCACACTGCCGTCCACCACTATGCCGTATGATACGTTGAGCGGCGAGTAGACGAAGTCAAGGTGCGTGTCTATGAATATTTCCTTTGCCATAGTCTCTATGTTGTTTTGTTGTATCCGTATGTGACTGTTTTTGTCGTGGGCTCCACGCCGTCGCGCAATGTCACCGTTGCCCGGAAGATGCACACAGGCGGGATTCCTTTGATGTCCCTGTCAAGGTCGGCTTGGGTCAGTGTTATCTGCATTCCGCTGCCTCCGCGTTTGGTCGCCCATATCGTGTCGCTTGCCATCCGCTCGATGCCGTCCTTGTCCTCCGAGTATCGCGTCCACACCACATCCTGGGGAAGTATGTCGGCTGTCACGTCCTGTCCGTACTTTGTGGCGACGATAATGAGAGTGAAGTTGAACTTCTTCGGGTTTATTGCAGCCGGACCGCCAAGCAGGGCAACCTTAAAATTCGGGTCCCCTTGGTAGAAAGTCCAGTCAGTGGAAGTCCACGAAGGAGGCTGGTGTGTCCCGGTCTTCGAGCAGAGCCACTGGCAGCCGTAATACTCCACGATGCTCTGCTCGTAATCCCCGGTGTCGGCGCGTCTTATGTCCCCCGAATAGTAATCCTCGGCAGGGTCGTAGGCACCGCGGAACCGCAGCGTAGGCTTGGGCCGTCCCTTGTAGTCCAGCTCGCGGAAATTCTGCGCCACGAGCGTATGCACATAGATCCCTTGCGTGTCAGGCTTGATGTCCGGGTCATAGTCGGAAAGCCATTCCGGCAGGCTGCCGAACACCGCAGCGATATTCCCCTTGTCAATGATAGGCTTCGTCACATTCATCAGCTTCATGATCCGCCCCTCCGTGGAGGAGGTGATGATCACACTCTGCCGCTGCGCATACCGCTCGTCATCAGCGCTTCCGGAATTGCCCCAGCGCGCGAACTTCATCATCGGGCTCGGGGGGAAATTCTTTCCGGCAGGCACCTC
>CAYUGU010000100.1:0-6645 GCA_964444345.1 uncultured Bacteroides sp. | reverse complement strand
GAACTCGCTCATCGAGGCCGTGGTCTACGCCGATGCGGCCGCCCGCCACGCCAAGACGCAGGTGCCCCACCTGGCATTTCGCGAGGACGTCCCCGACTGGAACGACGAGGGCACGCAGCATCCCGAGGAGATGGTCCTGATTACGCAAAGTATCAAGGAAGTAAACCAAATTATGGCTACTTACGTTGGTATAGTAAGAAGCAACCTCCGACTCGACCGCGCCTGGAACCGCCTCGATATTCTCTATGAGGAAACCGAAAAACTCTTCAAGAGTTCGCGCGCCTCGCGGGCAATCTGCGAACTGCGCAACATAATCAACGTTGGCTATCTCATAATGCGTCAGGCCAAGGAGCGGAAAGAGTCAAGAGGGTTGCACTACACTATTGACTATCCGCCGAAAAAGAAATGACCCTTCAGACCGCCATAAGGACTACCATACTGACGCTTATCGCCGCTATCGCCTTCGGGGCTGCCGCTCAGGAGCGCGAGTTTAACATCAAACCCCGCTATGTCCAAGGACAATTTACGGAGATTGACGAACTGACGGGCGATACGCTCTATCGCGTAGTCTTTATGCCGCTGACGGTCTATCCCGAACTGAAATTTAAAAACAAGAAAGAGGAAGATTACTACTGGAAGACAGTGCGCGACGTCAAGAAGGCCCTCCCTTACGCCAAACTGATTTGCCGCACGCTGACGGAGACCTACGAATACATCGAGACGCTCCCGGACACCAAAGCCCGCGAAAAGCACCTCAACGAAATGGAAAAGGAGGTCTTCAACCAGTATAAACCGGAACTGAAAAAATTCACGCGCACTCAGGCGCGAGTGCTTGTAAAACTTATTCAACGCGAAACCAATCAGAGCAGTTACGAGATTATCAAGGCCTTCTTGGGGTCGTTCAGGGCAGGCTTCTGGCAAGCCTTCGGTAAGATGTTCGGCGTCAGCCTCAAAGGACAATACCGACCCGAGACGGACGAGAAAGACGCGATAATCGAGCGAATCTGCGTGGAAGTCGAACAAGGTACCCTATGAGTCTTAACACTCAGGATTTCAAACGCATAATCAAACTCGGCCTGCCTATAATCGCGGGCCAGGCGGGAATGATTATCGTAGCGTTTGCCGATAATATCATGGTAGGCCAATACTCTACGGAGGCATTGGCCTCGGCCTCGTTTGTCAACAATGTCTTCAATATGGCGATGATGGCGTGCATGGGCTTCACCTTCGGAATCACCCCCCTTGTGGGCGCCCTCTTCGGTAAGGGGGAGCGCGAGGAGATAGGCTCGCTGATGCGCAACGGGGTGCTTCTCAACCTGGTTTATGCCTGCCTGATAATGCTTGCCATGGGCCTGCTCTACTCCAACCTCCACCGCATAGGCCAGCCCGAGGAACTCCTGCCCCTTATTCGCCCCTACTTCCTGCTCGCCCTGGCGGGAATCCTGCCCGCGGCGGGATTTAACCTGCTGGCGCAGTGCAGTTACGGAATGAATAACACGAGCGTCCCGATGTGGATAATCCTCGGGGCGAATCTGCTCAACATTGTCGGCAACTGGCTGCTCATCTACGGCAACCTGGGCTTCCCCGAACTGGGGCTGACGGGTGCGGGCATCTCCACTCTCTTTTCGCGCATCGTCTGCGTGGGGGCTATGGCCTTGTTTATCAGCCGGGCGGGGCTCTTTGCGGAGATGCGCCGCGGCTTCGGGCGGTCCGCAATCAGCCGCGGGCAGTTGAAGAAAATCGGGCTGACCTCCTTCCCGGTTTCGATGCAGTTGCTCTTCGAGACGGCTGCATTTTCGGGGGCGGCCGTGATGGCCGGGTGGCTCGGAAAGATTGAACTCGCCGCCTTTCAGGTGATGGTCACCATCGGGACCCTCGGCTTCTGCTTCTACTACAGCCTCGGCTCGGCAACCTCCGTCCTCGTGGCGAACGCCGCCGGGCGCAAGGACTTCAAGGCGATGCGCCGCATAGGCTTTGCGGGCTATTATCTGGTCCTGATTCTCGCCGCCCTGGCGAGCCTCTCGTTTATCCTCTTCGGGCGTCAACTCGTCGGGCTGTTTACGCATGACCCGGTGGTTATCACTATGTGTCTGAGCCTGATAGCCCCGATGGTCGTCTACCAGTTGGGCGACGCCACTCAGGTCAATTTCGCCAACTCGCTGCGCGGCACTTCGAAGGTTATGTCGATGCTCTGGATTGCCCTGTTCAGTTACGTAATTGTCGGACTGCCAACCACTTTCGCGCTTCGCCATTCCATTCAGGCTATATTCTACAGTTTTTCGGCTTCGCTCTTCGTTGCTGCCGCATTGTTTCTCTATTTCTTTCTAAAAAATACCCGTGAAATCAACTAAATACATCCCCTCGCTGATTGTCGGCTCGCTGCTGCTGGCCGCCTGCGCAAGCATCGGACGCCCCGACGGAGGACCGCGCGACACTCAGCCGCCGGTCTTCGTGCGCTCCATTCCGGCGCCGGGCGCAACCAACGTGACGTCGCGCAAAATCTCGCTCTATTTCGACGAAAACGTGCAACTCTCGGACCCCGGGACGAAGATTTCAATCTCGCCCGCCCAGGTTCTGCAACCCGCAATCAGCGCCAACGGCCGTCATATCAGCATCGAACTCAAGGACTCGCTGATTCCGAACACGACCTACACCATTGACTTCTCGGACGCCATCAACGACCTCAACGAGGGAAACCCGCTCGACGGCTTCGCCATTGACTTCTCGACGGGCTCATATGTTGACTCTCTGGCCATTTCAGGAATGGTCCTGCAGGCCGACAATCTGGAGCCGGCGCAGACAATGCTCGTGGGGGTCTACGCCTCCGAGGCCGACTCGGCCATCACCACTCAGCGCTTTGACCGCATAACGCGCACTAACCAGTACGGGCAGTTCACCATTCATAACCTCGCGCCCGGCTCCTACCAACTTTTTGCAATCAACGACGTCAACAACGACCGCCATTGGGACCGATCGGAAGACATCGCTTTCTTCGGCGAACTGATTACACCGACGGTCCGGACCACCTCGGTTATCGACACGCTGAAAACCTCCGAAGGCACCGACTCGCTGATTGCCCGCAACGTTACGGAATACTTGCCTAACGACCTGCTGCTCACGTGGTTTAACGAAAACTATAAGCCGCAATATCTCAAGAACTATAACCGCAACGACCGCCGCATAATCGCCTTGGAGATGAACAGCCCGGTCGACTCGCTGCCCGAACTGACCGTAGTCAGCATCGGGAGCGAACGGGTGCGCCGCCCCCTGGCCGAGGCGTCGATTTTAAGCCGCTCGGCGGGGGGAGATACGCTCCATTATTGGCTGACCGACTCGCAACTGATTGCCGCCGACTCGCTGCTGATTGAAACCCGCTATCGGCGAGTCGATTCTCTGGAAAACATTATCTGGCATACCGACTCGCTCCGCTTCAACATGAAGGTTCAGCGAGGCAAGAAGAAAGAGCCGGTCAAAGTTATGACCCTTCAGGAGAAAATCGACTCAATCCGCGCCATCAGCGACACCATAGTCATTGATACGTTCGCCCTGATGCAACCCACTCTTTTCCTGGGTATTACGGCCACTTCTTCGACGCAGGATATCAACAAACCCTTCCTCTTCGCGACGGAGCGCCCCTACTCGACCATCAATTTCGACGGCGTGCGCCTGGAGATGATGCCCGACTCGGTCTGGCTTCCGGTTGAGGACGCGCCTCGCCCCGTTGCCGCCGACTCCACGTGGGCCAAGAATCTGCTCCTTGACTATCGCTGGACCCCGGGAATGAAATATAAATTGCACATTGACTCACTGGCCGTTACCGACCCCTACGGCGTCTATAACCGCAACATCGACATGGAGTTCACCGTGCGCCAGACCGAGGATTATTCGAACGTGATTTTCAACGTCACGGGGATTCCCGAAGGCGAGGAGGCTTACGTGCAGATTATCAACTCGTCAGATGCGCCGGTGGTGACCGCTCCGGTTCTAAACGGGCGCGCCGATCTGCGCTTCCTGCTGCCGGGAACCTATTTTGCACGGCTATTCATCGACTCTGACCGCAACGGGCTTTATACAAACGGGTCGTTTACCGACCGCCGCCAGCCCGAGGACGTTTACTACTTCCCTAAGCGACTGAACCTTAAGAAAAACTGGGACCGCACGGAGGATTGGAACATCCAACTCCTCTCACCCGACCTCCAGAAACCCGACGAAATCAAGAAAAACAAACCTAAGCCGAAGCCCGGCGAAGAGCCCGAAGACTCAAACGTTTCCGACGATGAGGAGGAGGACGAATTCGTGGGCAACTTCGGCGGTAACAACAACAGAAACAAGAAATTATGATACCTTTTGACTATTGCACCCCTACGAACTACGTTTTCGGACCCGACGCTGAAAATCGCGCCGGCGAACTCTCGGCCCTTCATCTGGGCGGCCGCATACTGATTGTCTATGGCCAAGGCTCGGCCGTTCGCTCCGGGCTGCTCGACCGCGTGCGCCAATCGCTTGCCGAGGCCGGACTCGAATATTTTGAACTCGGCGGAGTGCAACCGAACCCCACGGACACTCTCGTCTACAAAGGACGCGAAATCTGCCTCGACAAGGGCGTGACGGGCATTCTGGCCGTCGGCGGCGGCTCGGCAATCGATACGGCCAAGGCCATTGCAGGGGCTGCACCTTACGCCGGCGACTTCTGGGACTTCTGGGCCGTTAAAGCCGTGATGCAGAAAGCATTGCCCGTAGGAGTGGTCCTGACAATCGCCGCCGCGGGAAGCGAAGGGAGCGGCAACTCCGTGATTACACGCACGGATGGGAACATCAAAATTTCGCTGCGCACCAACATTCTGCGCCCGAAGTTCGCGCTGATGAACCCGAAACTGACCGAGACGCTGCCCGCCTTTCAGACGGCGTGCGGAATCACGGATATGATGGCCCACATTATGGAGCGCTACTTCTCGAACACGCCCGACTGCGAGGTAACCGACCGCCTGAGCGAGGGACTCCTGAAGGCGATTATCGAGGAGGCGCCGAAGGTTATGGCCGACCCGACGGACTATCAGGCGCGCGCCAACATTATGTGGGCGGGCACTTTGGCCCATAACGGCATTTGCGGCACAGGACGTCAGGAGGAATGGACCTGCCACGCCATGGAGCATGAAATTTCGGCCCTCTACGACGTTGCCCACGGCGCGGGGTTGGCCGTGGTCTTCCCGGCATGGCTTGAATACGTCAGCCAGTTCAATTCGGGCAAGGTCGTTCAGTTTGGCAAACGGGTGTTTGGCGTCGATTCGGCGCCGGAGGCCATCGCCGAGTTGCGCAAGTTTTATCGCGCCATAGGGATGCCTCTGACGATGAAAGAGTTAGGAGTCGAACACCCCGACGTCGAGTTGATGAACCTCAAACTTCACCGTGCCAAGGGCGCCGTCATAGGCAACTACGTTCCGCTCGACGCCGTCGCCACCGCCCGCATCTACGCACTGATGCAGTAAAATCGGGGATTACATATGGAGGCGGCGTTTGTCGAACGCCGCCATAGAGACAAATCCATTGCGAATATGGGGGCGCTTAGGCAATCGCCTCCTCCATATGTCGCTCCAAAAAACTTTTGCGGCGCCGCCTCCCAACCCTTTAGCGCTCGAAACGGCGGCGAGACGCCGCCTTTCCTTTGGCGTGTTTAGCGGCGGCGGGGCTTTTTTTGGAATTTTTCGAAGGGGGCGGGGCCGGTGGCGGCAGCGTGGCGGTCTTTGCGGGCGGAGAGGCGGGCGTAATCTTTGTCTTCGCCGGCTTCTTCGCAGTGGATGCGTTTGCCGAAGAATTCGACTCCTTTGAGGCCTTGGACGACTCGGCGGGCGTCGGCTTTCTTGACGTCGAAGAGGGAGTAGGAGGGCATCAGGTCGATGCGGCCCACGTCGACGCGGTGGCCTTCGATGCAATGGTTGAGCATATCAATGAGGTTGCCGGCGAAGAAGCCGTCTTTTTTGCCTACGTTGACGTAGATGCGGGCCATACCCCGGGGGGCTGAGCGGCGGTCTTTTTCCTTGTCGGAGGGGATTTCGCGACGTGGCTTTTCGCCTCGTTTGGGCTTTGAGTCGGAAATGTTTTCGATGACGGGGGCGTCCTTATAGTAGTTGAGCAGGCGGTTGAACTCAAGGGAGAGGACGCGCTTGAGGAGGTCCTCGCCACTGAGCCATTCGAGTTTGCGCTGCACTCCGGGGAGATACTTTGAGATTTCGTCTTCGCTGACTTCGACGCGTTCGAGGCGGTCGGCGAGGTTATATAGTTGCTTTTCGATGATATGGTCGGGCGTGGGGACGTCGCGATGTTCGAATGTCTTGCCGATTTTCTTTTCGATTTCGCGGAGTTTGCCTTTTTCGCGGGAGTGGATAATGGCAACGCTGACGCCGGTCTTTCCGGCGCGGCCGGTGCGTCCGGAACGGTGGGTATAGACGGCGGTATCGTCAGGGAGGCCGTAGTTGATAACATGGGTGACGTTGTCAACGTCAAGGCCGCGGGCGGCTACGTCGGTTGCGACGAGGAGAGAGAGGACCTTATCGCGAAATTTCTTCATGACGATGTCGCGCTGCTGCTGGGAGAGGTCGCCATGGAGCGCGTCGGCGTTATAGCCGTCTTGAATCAGGTGGTCGGCAA
>CAYUGU010000099.1:0-6668 GCA_964444345.1 uncultured Bacteroides sp. | reverse complement strand
GCTTCGTTATATAGGAATAGATCAGGATATGATTGACGCTAGCTACAATAACTTTATTCTTTAGAATGAACAATTCAACATATTAGCTCTTGTGTTGAATGATTGGCAAAACAAAGATGAGCACTAAGCATTTTAAAATGTTAAGATAAATCAAAAATGTATTATTTACCTAAAATAAATTTTTTATTTATGCTATGATTGCGTTGTAGAGATTGAAACGGCTTATTCAACACAAGAGCTATTGAGTTGAATGATTGTAAGAGAGCAAGGGGTATGAATGCCAAAGGTTAGCGTAATAATTCCGGTCTATAACGTAGAAAAATATCTCAGAGAATGTTTGGACAGTGTTATTAATCAAACATTAAAGGATATTGAAATAATTTGTGTAGATGACGGCTCAACAGATAGTTCGTTAGAAATTCTGAAAGAGTACGCTCAAAAGGATAATAGGGTTATTGTTCTTGCTCAGAATAATCTTCATGCCGGAGTTGCAAGAAATGCCGGACTAAATATCGCAAAAGGTGAATGGGTTCATTTCTTGGATTCTGATGATTGGGTCGATGCGAATACGTATGAGGAATTATATAAAATCGCTACTTCCC
Source organism: uncultured Bacteroides sp. (assembly GCA_964444345.1). Classification (GTDB taxonomy): domain Bacteria; phylum Bacteroidota; class Bacteroidia; order Bacteroidales; family Muribaculaceae; genus UBA3263. The sequence continues at coordinate 6,066 of CAYUGU010000099.1, read as the reverse complement.
AAAATGCAAGTGTAATAAAATTTAAGTGTTATGCGTTTGATGATAAGAAAAAAGAACTCATGGATTGGACTTACACAGATATCAAAGTTATTCCAGACCAGTATTTTGATGATTATCTAACAATTTGTGATACCCGCAGACAAATTTTATATTTGCCGGATTCCCCTTGGTCAGGCTTATATAATTTAGAATTTTTGAAAAAGAATAATATTCAATTTGACAATTTATTATGTGCAAATGATACGAGTTTTTATTTTCATTGTGTATTTGTTGCAAAGCGTATTTATCTTTCAAGTAAAAGGTTTGTGTATTATAGGCGAAATATAGATACATCACTTATTGGTATCCGTCCAAAGAATTTCGATTGTCAGATTAAACAGTTTTATATAATAAATAAATTTTTGGAAGATGAAGCTGCTGAAACTTATAAAATTGTTCACGAACGTCTTGTTGGAGCTTTATTCTACCGTTTTAAAAATTATATGACGGACAAGAATATTCCGGTTTCTGTAAAACATAAAATTTGGAATGAGATGTGCAAATTTGTTTGTGAAAATAAAAAAAATCCTATTGTTAGTCAATATTCTTCTCAATATCTTGGGGTATTTATGGCTGATTCAGAGTTTTATATTGCTCTATCCAGTAAGATTCCTGTGTCGGGTTTGTTCTTTAATATGCCTTATTGTTGTGGATTATTGGAATGGCAATATTGTAGTGACAAAAAAGTTTTAAGAATAAATATTGATAAAGTTTTGGAGAAAGTTTACTCAAGCTGGGATGAGAAAGAGCATAAAGTCTTAGCTGTACTTGGTATTAAGATAAAAATAAGGAGAAGAAGTTGTGCCAAAGGTTAGCGTAATAATACCTGTTTATAATACTGAAAAATACCTAAGAGAATGTTTGGATAGCGTAGTAAATCAAACCTTGAAAGATATTGAAATAATCTGCGTTGACGATGGCTCAACTGATGGTTCGTTGGCAATATTGAATGAATATGCTCAGGAAGATGAACGTATAATAATACTAAAAAACAAAGGGATAGGAGCAGGTGGAGCAAGAAATACAGGTTTGGATATTTCGACTGGTGAATATTTATCTTTTTTGGATAGTGATGATATTTTTGAACATGAGTTATTAGAAAAGCTTTATAACAAAATTCTTTATGCTAATGCTGATATTGCAATTTGTGATGCTGATAAATTTGATAGCGATGGAAATAAGTATCATTTAGAGATGTTGAAGATAGAAAAACTTCCTAATAAAGAGGTTTTTAATAAGATAGATATACCTAAAGATATTTATAATATAACTTTACCTGCGAGTTGGAATAAGTTATATCGTAGAAAATTTATTGAGAGTAAAGCTATAAAGTTTCAAGAGCTAACATCTTGCAATGATGTTGCCTTTGGGTATTTGGCATTGACATTTGCAAATGCAATCACGGTCTGTCCAGAGGTATTGGTTCATTACCGGAAATCTGAATTGTCTATTACAGCAACACGTAGTAGATGTTCTCAAAATATTTTATATGCATATAAAATGATAAAAGAAAGATTATGTGAAGAAAATTTAGATGAATTTATATCTGTTTTAGACAAAAGAATGTATTCACATATTAAATATGAATTATCTCTTTGTAATGAAAATGAACAAAAGAAGTTTACAGAAATTTTTAAGTCTTTACTTCCTAGTGAATATAAAGGTTTCATTGAAGGTGAACATATTCCTGTTTTTATTTCTTGTGATGATTCATATGCTGTGGCAGCAGCTGTATGTATGTATTCAATTTTAAATAATACAAAATCTTATATTGATTTTATTATTTTATCTTGTTCGCTATCTGTTAAAAATTATAATAAAATTTGTAAGTCAATAAGAAAATTTAAAAACTATTCAATTCAATTGGTTAATATGAATTCCTATGATTTGGATAAGTTCCCTACAATTGACCGATTTGGTGCAAGTTGTTATGCAAGATATTTTATCCCGGAAATCTTTAAACAATATAGTAAAGTGATCTATACTGATGCAGATGTTATCTTTAAAGATGATATTAAAAAATATTTTGAAATCAATATGGATGGTTATGGTTTAGCTGCGAGTTCTTGTGAGCTTGGCAAAAAGAGATTGAAAACTGATAAATATAATTATGACATAAGAAAGAAGAATTTTGATATTGAGATTAATCATGAATATTTTTCAAATGGTAATTTAATTATAGATTGTGATTATTGGCGCAAACATAATATGATAGCCAAACTGATGGAAGTGACTAATAAACTTGAAAAACAATTGATTGCTCCTGATTTGGATGTTATGAATTATTGTTTCCAAAATAATTATAAATTATTAGATTATAAATATTGTGTATGCGTACATCGATATGGCTTAACTGATGGAAATTTGGAAATGGAAAATGCGTTTAAGAATCCATTCATTATCCATTATTCGGGTAATAAAAAACCTTGGGTTTCTATGGATGTTGCATTTTTTGACGATTTTTGGTATTTTTTAAAGAAAACACCTTTTCTATGGAGTTCTGATGTTTTAAAGAAATATTTATTATCTAAATTAAAAACGGTATTTTCGATAAAAAATGTAGATGTTCATAAAGTAGTGACAATTTTGGGTTTGAAGTTGAAATTCAAGTCTAAAAAACTTGTTGAGCGTAAGCGTATTAATATCCTTGAAACTCAGCTTCAAAATGCTAAAAAAGATATAAACAGATTGTTGCAAAATAATAAAAATTCACAGTTGGAATTTGAGGCTAAGTGGCAACGGTTAGAAACGAAAATTGATCAATTAAAGGTGGAAAATATGTCGTTGCAACAAGTCATAGAAAAGTTAATGCTTAAGGATAAAGCTTTACAGCAAATCGTTGAAAAGCTTAAGGATGATTGTATTGAGGATTTTGCTAAGCTGTCAGAAATTACTATGCTAAAAACTAAGTATCATTGGAATGATATAAAGGTGCCGCAAATAAAAAATAATGAAGAAACTATTCAAGAGCTTATAAATTCAAATAAAAGTTTAATCAGATTTGGAGATGGTGAATTTAGCTTAATGGAAGGTATTAAAATTGTATTTCAGGATGTAAATCAAAAGCTGGTTGATTATTTAAAAGAAATTTTTGCATTTAACCATGAAAATTTATTGATTGGAATTTTTGAGCCATACTACGATTTCCCGATAAACTTAAATAAAATGTCAAAGAGATTTGTTTTGAATTGGTTGCCCAAATGGCATTATATTGCTGAAAAATATTATAATATGTCAAAAGTATATTATTCTACCCATATTTCTCAAGCTTATCCTGTTTTTCAAGAATATGATTTTGATCGACATTATAATAATTTAAAAATGATTTGGGATGATAAGGCAATTACAATAATTTGCGGTGATAGAGTTTTTAATAATATTGAATATAATATTTTTGAAAATGCTAAAGATGTCCAATATATTTATGGTCCAACAAGTAATGCATTTGATAAGTTTGATGATTTAATGCAAGAACTAGATAAAATTGATAGGTCTAGAATGTTAATATTTGCGATTGGACCTTGTGGTAAAGCTCTTGCTTATGAAATGTTTAAAAAAGGATATAGAGTTTTAGATTTAGGGCATTTGGTAAAAGATTATGATTTTTATAGAAAATTATTAGAAATGACTAAAGAGGAGTTTGATGCAGCTCGTAGTAAGTTTTTTGGAAAAGACTAAGTAAAGGCAATAAAATTAAAGGTATCTAGAATATGAAAATAACAATAATCGGAACAGGGTATGTAGGTTTGGTCGCGGGGGCTTGTCTCGCGGATATGGGAAATGAGGTTATTTGTATTGACAATAATCTTGAAAAGCTTAAGCAACTCGAAAACGGGATAATACCTATTTATGAACCGGGCTTGGAAGAACTCGTTAAATCTAATGTTTTAGAGCAAAGATTGAAGTTTTCTTCTGATATTGACCGTGCGGTTAAGTCGTCTGAGGTTTGTTTCATTGCGGTTGGAACTCCACAGGGCGAAGATGGTTCTGCGGATTTACAGTATGTTTTTGCGGTCGCGGAATCTATTGCCAAAGCGATGAATGGGTATAAAGTTATTGTTGATAAATCTACGGTTCCTGTCGGTACGGCTCAAAAAGTTTCTGAAATTATAGCTAAGAATACGAAGTTCCCTTTTGATGTTGTGTCTAATCCCGAATTCTTAAAACAGGGTAATGCGGTTGATGATTTCTTACATCCTGATAGAGTCGTAATCGGTTCGGATTCGGAGAAGGCTACTGCGATTATGCAGGAGATATATTCACCATTTTTCAGAACCGGTAATCGCGTTATTGTTATGGATGTTAAGTCTGCAGAAATGACAAAATATGCGGCGAATTCATTCCTTGCGACAAAGATTTCGTTTATGAATGAGATTGCTAATCTGTGCGAAAAATTGGGTGCCGATGCGGAAATGGTTCGCGTTGGAATGTCAACGGATTCAAGAATTGGTAATAAATTTTTATTCCCTGGGCTTGGCTATGGGGGAAGTTGTTTTCCTAAAGATGTTAAGGCTTTAATTAAAACAGGTTCGGAGTATGGATGTGAAATGTCGATAATTCAAGCTGCCGATAACGTAAATAAGTTCCAAAGAGAAATATTTATTCGTAAGATTACAAGTAAGTTTGGCGAAGATTTGAGTGGAAAGGTTTTTGCGGTCTGGGGTTTGGCGTTCAAGCCTAAAACCAATGATATGCGTGAGGCACCTGCGATAACGATTATTAACGCGTTGTTGGAACGCGGTGCGAGGGTTCAGGCTTATGACCCGAAAGCTTTTGATTGCGCACGGTTTTATTTTAAAGATTCTATTGAATATTGTGCGTCTGCATATTCCGCACTGGAGAATGCTGATGCGCTGTTACTGTTGACGGAATGGAATGAGTTCAGACGTCCTGATTTTGAACGGATTAAGGCAAGCTTAAAATCTCCTGTGATTTTTGACGGACGTAATCAATATGATGGCAACAGGCTTTTAGAAAGAGGCTTTGAATATTATCAGATTGGTAAAAAAGCTTGATTTTTTAAGATGTTTATAGTTAAATACTCTTACAGTCTGTTTTTACGGATGAGTTTATTAGAAAGAAGATTATTTTAAATTGCCGAAGAATATAACATCAGCTAAATCCGCAGGTTTTTGTTACGGTGTAAAGAAGGCCGTTGATACTGCAAAAAAGCTTAAAATCGACAATCCTGACAAAAAAATATATATCTTAGGGGCCTTAATCCATAACACTCTCGTGACGAAAGAGCTTGAGGAATTGGGTATTTTTACCGTAGATGAGCTTCCGGCAGACTCAAATAACGCTATTTGTATAATTCGTTCGCACGGTGAAACTCCTGAACGCATTGAGCAGATTAAGAACGCAGGTTTTGAGGTTGTTGATTTGACATGTCCTGATGTTAAGAAAGTTCAGCAAAAGGCGATTAATCTTGCAGATGAAGGGTATTTTGTTGTTATTATCGGCAAGGAAAATCATCCTGAAGTCGTTGCGATAAGAGCGAATGCGCTTCTGCATAGCGAAAATGTTGTTGTCGTTAATACGGTTGAAGAAATTCAAGCGAGCCGCGACGTACTTAAGGCACATAAAAGAATTGGGGTTGTTATCCAAACAACGCAGACAATTTCGCATGTTCAGGAAATTATTTCCGCACTTGTTCCGCTCGCGAAAGAACTCAAAGTTGAAAATACTATTTGCCCAAGCACTTCAAATCGCCAAAAAGAAACGCTTGAACTTGCAAAAAACAGCGATTTAGTTGTAGTTGTGGGTTCAAAAACCAGCGCGAATACAACACATTTAGCGCAAATCTGTGAACCGCTAACCGAAACAATCCACATTGAAACTGCAGAAGAATTGGATAATTACAAAGATTTAATTGAAAATGCAGAAAATATTTCTGTGACCGCAGGTGCTTCAACACCACAAAACTTAATAGAAAAAGTCATAAATAAATTAGAAAAAGGAGAATAACAAAAATGACAAAAACACTTGAAAAAATGGACGAATTTGAACGTTTATTAGAAGAATCTT
>CAYUGU010000098.1:2049-6700 GCA_964444345.1 uncultured Bacteroides sp. | reverse complement strand
GGCTGATGAGCAGGCGCGTCTCGAAGTCGCGGGTCGGTATGGCGATGGGGTTGACCCCACGCCCAACGTCATAGCGACGCACGATATAGTGGAACACGGCGAACTCGACGGGTGAGAAGGGCGCAACATGATGAAGGCGCCAGAAGTCATTTACAATCTTGTAGCAATTCATAGTTATTGGGTTTTATGTTAATTTCCTCGCGAATTAACACAAAACCCTTGGCTCGCGACCCTTATCCATCAACTATCGGGGGAATGTAGACCCCAGTGGCTCTGAAATTTTATGAGATGGGGTCTTAGTCTGAGACCATTCTCCTGACTTCTTCCGGGGTCATGCCGTACTGGGCCGCGATTACTTCGGCCGAAATGCCCACTGACAACATAAACTTAATACTTACAAGACGCTCCTCAAGGCGTCCTTCCTGGCGTCCTTTCTTTTCACCTTCGGCTATACCTTCCTGAAAGGCACCGCGAAGCTGATTGATCGTGTCGCGCGCATTCTTCAGGTCAGCTTCGTAATGATACCGCTCCTCTTTAGTCAGTGAGGCTATGTTTGCCACCTCCGCCAATCGCTTGAATACCTCGCTATTCTGCATAAATGCCACTTGCTGTCTTATTCCCATATTCTTTATATTATAAATCCATTGCTCATCCAATTCCGTACACTCATCCTCTTCCTTCTGAAAGAAAGGCAGTTGCACATAAATATAACGTGTCTTGGAGCCTATCGGTTTGAGGGTCTCCTCGTCAAGAGTCGATGCCTTGACTATCGGCCTCCTGTCTAATCCATGCACATGGAAATTACAGAAGAACAAACCTATCACAGGCTTAAGCGAGTAGTCCCAGGTCTGTTCCTCCTCTTTCTTCCCCATGTATCCCTGCTCTGCAATCCCCCTGGAAACATAGAATGTTGCCCGATCGATGAAATTCGGTTGCCCTGCCTTCTGCATCTCGACAATGAAGCGATGCTTCGACGATGTCTCACATAATATATCATATCTGATTGATTTACCGTCTTTCCATTCTGATGGCCGCTCGTTGTTGAGATACTTGACTGAGGTGATTTCCTCGAAGTCCTCCCGCTCACAGAGCAATGCGTTAAGGAGCCCTACAAGTATAGGCTCAGAAATCTTCTCCCTGCCAAAAAGGAGTTTGAAACCAATGTCGAAAGTCGGGTCAATGTATTTGGGCATGACGCTGAAGTGGGTTAAACTTTTTACAAAAACTCAGGAAGAGATTAAATCAGTTTTCTTAAGATTAACCTCAACTAACCTTAATCCTGAAAAATGATTAATAACCCCAGTGCAAAAATAGTAATTTTTTCTGAGATTGACGTGGTTTGACACGATAATTTTGTGCGCCAGGAATGGAGAGGGGAGAGGGTGGTGGTTACATTTTAAGGTCGATGTATTCGGATTCCCAGTCTTCGACGTCGGGGACGAGACCGCCGCCTTGGGCAACCGTGCCGGGGAATTCGAGACCCCTGACTACGATGTGCACGTGCTTCGGGTCGGGCGCCTTGCTCACCTGGTCGGTCACGTCGAAGGTGACATGATGCTTCGAGCCGTCGGTCAGGATATAGTAGATGCAGAGTTTGTGGGGATTACTTCGCTGCTGGCTCTCTCCGAAAGTCAGGAACTCGCCATGCAGCGACGTGGCGTCGTCAGATGGCTTCGTGAGGGTGAAGGGCAGCGTCACCTTGGTGTCGGAAGCGGTCTTCTTGCCATAGAGAAAACCCTCTGACATTCCTGACAGTGTAGCATCGATCGAGCCCTTGGGCATATTCTCGATATTCTTCACATCAATCACGTCGACAGTATAGTGACAGACCGCCTCCTCAGGGTAGAAGGTGATGACGGTTCGTTTGGCCGAAGGTTGCACGGTGATGTTGTCCTGACGGTCAGTCCAGAGCATTCCCGGAGTCTCGGCGATGGGTTCATCCTCGGCCCCTTCCGCACGCGGGATTCCGCGCGTCGGTAGGCCATAGGCACTCAGGCCGGATGCCTCGTGCGTGTATATCTCGAAAGTCTCGATGTCGGTATGATTGCGGTACTGTGCCCAGTCGGTCTCGTCACTGTTCATGCCAAGCCCGGAGTAATGACCCGAAGGCACGCGCGTAGGACCGCCGTCTCGGCCGGCGAAGATATAGCGCAGCGGTTCGCCCCCGGCCTCTTCATAAAGGAAGGCCTGCATGGAGGCCGGATTGGCGTCCGGAGCATTGCGCCAGTCGTAGACAATCTCTATCTCGGAAGGGTCGCCCAATGAAATAAGGTCCTTGTGGTCGCACGAGGCCAATGTGCCGACACTGATAACAGCCATCAGTGCCATTGCGAATGTTTTTTTTATTCTCTTCATTTGTGTCCCCCTTTCGTGTTGAAATTTCCATTTCCGATCAGCCACACCAGCGAGACCTCAGCCTTCGTCGGGCCAAACCAGTTCAGACGGTTGAGCGAGTCCCAGACATACCATTTGTTGGCGGGATGATATTTGACGTAATGGCCTCTGACGTAACCTAATCCAATCGTGAAATCTATGTTGAGGCGCCGGGCTATAGGCAAGGAATAGCCATACTCGACACCGACGTTCATCAGCGAACGGTCCCAAAGAGAGTGGCCCGGACGACCGCCCATATAACCCCGCCCCCCGGTCTCGAAGTCAAAAGTGAAGGCCCCTCCGTAAAGGCCCAGATGGTGACCCGTCAGGGGCTTCTCATGGGCAGCCTTGCCGAACCACCAACGCACTGCCAGGTCACCACCGTAGTAGCGCCACCAGAGGTGTTTCAGATTCTTGTCCCACCAGCCATAAGACCAGTTGCCCACAATCGAGAAATTGCGTCCAAGATAGAACTCAGCCCCGATCGAGGGGATAAGCGCGACGTCATGAAGCATGTTCGTCTTCAAGGCCATGTAGAACGGCTTTGACCGCTTGATTTCGGGTGTGTAAATCCAGGGCATAAGTTGAGGCACATCTGCTGTCAGCGGTTCCGGGAAAAGTCCGGGAGTGAGCCCCGGCAACACCGGATATTGTGGAAAGATAAGGCTGACGCGTGTGGCACGCAGCGGGGCGAAGTAACGGGAGAAGAGATAGGAATAGGCGCGGCCACCCTCGATTGATCGCAGGCGCGTCATGGCATCCTGTTGCGCATCCGCGCCGTTGTCAAGACTGCCCGACACTTCATCGAGTAGCGTCACCACTGCCTCACGCCCCGGCACGTCAGGGTCGTTCGCCACATAATCCCTTAGTCCTGACCAATCGCGTCCGAGCTCGGTGATTCTGATTACAGAATCCGGCAACCCTGCGCGGTTGCGGAGATAATCCGACACTGCCAACGCCCTTCTTCTTGAGAGGTCGATGTTATAGCGGGCATTCCCTTCGGGCGAAGCACCTCCGGTGATATTGATATGAGGGTGATAGGCCTCCTTCCCTGCCTGTGTCAGGGTGCGAGCCATACTGTCGAGCACCTGACGGTTGCCGTTAAAATCCGGGTCGAGTGCGGATTTGGCCACCCTGAAATGAATCACGCCTTCAGCCCTGACAGAATCCGGGGCTGTCGGGGTGGCACTCATCTGCAGGCTCGGCACGAGTGATGCGACTGTAGATAGAAGACCGATTATGAATATATTTCTTTTCATCTAAGACCATTTTTGTGGTCCCAAAGCAATAATGACTGCATCCTTCCGCCGAATCACGCAACATCGGAGGCATCAGCAGGCATGTCTGTGGAATCATGTGTTTTTCATATGGAGCACGCGGGGTGCCCTCCATCTATATAACCTTAGCCTCCGACAGTTTGTTTACTGCGGAGGCTAAAAAAGGTATGCGTGTGCGGGTGAATCATCTTTATTGCAGGATGGGGAGCACACGGTGGAGGGCGGCGATGAACGCATCGGCCTCTGCCTTGGTGTTATAGACGGCAAAAGAAGCCCTGACCGTGCCCGGAATTCCTAATCTTTCCATCAGCGGCTGGGCGCAGTGATGACCCGTGCGGACTGCCACTCCGAGCTGGTCAAGAAACATGCCGAGGTCGTAGTTGTGGATCTTGCCGACATTAAATGATATCACGGCCGATTTGCCGGGGGCAGTGCCATAAATCTTGAGTCCCGGAATCTCCTCGAGCAGGGGAGTGGTGTAGGCAAGCAGTTCATGTTCGTGGGCGGCGATATTGTCCATGCCCACGCGCTCGATGAAGTCAAACGCCTTGGCGAACGCCGCGATGCCGATGTAGTCGGGTGTCCCGGCTTCAAACTTGAATGGGAGGTCGGCGAACGTGGTGTGTTCGAACGTGACATGCTTGATCATCTCTCCACCGCCCTGATAGGGAGGCATCTCGTCCAACAGTTCGCGGCGCCCATAGAGAACGCCTACCCCCGTTGGCCCATACATCTTGTGCGACGAGAATGTGTAGAAGTCCGCCCCGATGTCCTGCACGTCAATCGGGAGGTGAGGGGAGGCCTGCGCACCGTCAACGAGGCAAGGCACCCCATGGCTGTGGGCGATCTCCACCATCTCCTTGACCGGGTTGACCGTACCGAGCACATTGCTGACATGGCAGAAGGAGGCGAACACCGTGCGCTCGTTGAAGAGATTGCGGTACTGCTCGATGTCGAGCTCGCCCTGGTCGTTGATGTCGACCACATGGATCTTTATGTCG
>CAYUGU010000098.1:0-2039 GCA_964444345.1 uncultured Bacteroides sp. | reverse complement strand
GTGATGCTCCATGACGGTCAGGATAATCTCGTCGCCGTCGCGGAACCGTTGTCCGTAGCTTGCGGCCACGAGATTGATGGCCTCGGTGGTGCCACGTGTGAAGATAATCTCCTCCGGCTCGCGGGCATTGATGTAACGCTGCACGCGCCGACGAGTCTCCTCCTGCAGCTCCGTGGCCTCCTGCGAAAGCCGATGCACTCCACGGTGCACGTTGGCTTTGGTGTTCTCGTAGAGCCATTTGATGCGGTCAACCACCTCGGAGGGTGTCTCCGAGGTGGCCGTATTGTCGAGATAGATAAGAGGTTTGCCGTTTACTTTCTTATCTAAGATTGGGAATTCTTTCCTGATAGCGTTTACATCCATAACGAACATGTTTTTACTCCCCCTTCAGATGCTCGCAATGGCGGCAGCTGCCGCAGGCCGACTGCAGTCCGGCAAAGCGTCGCTCAGTGAGGATGTGAAGCCGGTCGCGGAGGGCCGGCACGTCGATGCTGGCGATCACATCGGCCATGAATGCCTGGCGGAGCAGCAGTTTCGCGGTCGCTTCAGTGAGCCCGCGAGTGCGCATATAGAACACCTGCAGCGGGTCGAGCTGACCGATGGCGCAGCCGTGCGAGCACTTAACGTCGTCATTGTAGATTTCGAGCTGGGGCTTGCTGTACATCCGTGCACCCCCATTGCCGACCAGATTGCGGTTGGCCTGATATGCCTCGGTCTTCACCGCCCCCTCGGCCACATGGATGCGGCCTGTGAAGTCGCCACTTGCCTCGTCGTCGACTGTGAACTTGAAAAGCTCGTCGCTCTTGCAGCCTGGCACTTGATGGTCAATATGGGATAAGGTTGATATGACTCTTTTTTCATCCTCGATGCCCATGCCGCAGAGACGCAGGCTTGCTCCCTCACCCTTGAAACGCGTGTAATATTCGTTGCGCGTCTTGCCGTTGAAGAGGGTAATGCCGTCTATTGTGACCGTCGAGGACTCGTCCTGGTCAAGATAGAGAGCGGATAGTCGGGATGTGGATTTGGCTGACTCTTCGATGTTATAGTAATCGAAACGGGCACGCTTGCCGACCACAATCTCAACGGTCTCCAGGGCGAGCATGGGCGCGTCGTCGCTCTGCGAGTGGTCGCAGACCAGCAGCTTCGCCTCGGCCTCATCCTCGATCACAATCAGCACGCGACGCACCGCCATGAAGGGGCGGCCACTGTTGAGGATATTCACCAGCTGCAGGGGTTTCTCAAGGCGTGTCCCCTTGCGGACGTGCAGAAGGAGGCCATCTTGCGCAAACAGGGTGTCGAGGGCCACGATCGGATTATTGATATCTGCCACCTTGCCGTAGTACTTCTCGATCACTTCGGGATTGAACTTCGCGAATTCGGCCAGACTCCCGACATCCACACCGTCGGGCAGAGTGTCGTAAGCGTCATCTGACGCAGAGAAACTGTCGTTGACCACCATCAGCACCGACTGACGCGACACGGGCAGATCGCATCGGAAAGAGAGGTCCGGGTTGACATCCGGTGTAATCCGTTGCAGGTTCAGTCCATAGTCGGGGGCCAGCATGGCCTCCATGTCGATATTGGCGAAATTCTCATCGCCACGGCGTGGCAGCCGGGTATGCTCCAGCACATGCAGAGCCTCGGCGCGCTTCGAGTTGAGGGCCGGGCTGCTGTTGGCGCACACGAGGTCGTGATGCTTTTTATATAGGTCTGTATATTGTTCCAATGCTGACATATCAAACACGTATTAAGCCTCTTCGGCATCAACTTCCGCCTTAATCCAGTCATAACCGCGCTCCTCGAGTTCGAGTGCAAGGTCGGGGCCTCCGGTGCGCACTATGCGACCCTTATAGAGGATATGCACGAAATCGGGCTTTATATAATCGAGCAGGCGCTGATAGTGGGTGATGACGATTGTTGCGTTCTCAGGTGTCTTGAGTTTGTTGACTCCCTCGGCCACGATGCGGAGGGCATCGATGTCCAGGCCCGAGTCGGTCTCGTTGAGTATTGAGAGCTTCGGCTCAAGCACGGCCATCTGG
>CAYUGU010000097.1:0-6712 GCA_964444345.1 uncultured Bacteroides sp. | reverse complement strand
TTTGTACCTCCCCAAATAGTTTCTTTCAGTAGAGGTTGAAATTTATAAATCATTACTTATTTGGTTTAAATTGGATATTCGATGCTTTTATTAGTTGATCATGCGAAATTCGATGATTAGGCAGAGTTTTATCCGCGATTGAGATTCTATGATTCTTATAGTCATCGGTGGTCTTGGATATGACTAATTTATCCGTAGGATAATAATCCGTATCTAAAGAGATTTCTATACGGTCAAAAGTTGGCAATGCGAGGGTATAGTATGGTTCTCCAGGACAGTCGGGATATAGTCCCATCATCGAAAAGACTGCCCATGCCGACATTGTGCCTGCATCATCATTACCGGGGATGCCATCGGGAGCATTCTTGAAATGCTTGTCTAGTAACCGCGTTATCTGATCCGAGGTGCGCCACTCTTCTCCTTTGACGTAGCTGAAAAGATATGGATAGGCAATGTCAGGCTCATTTGCGGGGTCATATAAACCTTGGTCAAATACATTCTGAAGTATCTTGACGAACGCCTGTTTTCCTCCCATCAGTTTTATAAGTCCTTCAACATCGTGAGGAACAAAGAAGGTGTAATTCCATGCACTCCCTTCATGAAAGCCGGGCACCGGTTCGAAGTTTTCGCCTTGGCGTGGATCGAAGGGTGTAAGGAATTGTCCATCTTCGGCGATGGGACGTAGTGTGCCACTTTCTTTTGAATAGTAATTCCGGTATCCGAGCGAACGATTGTGCAACTCTTGTGCAAACTGATGGTCGCCACGTTCGGCGGCAAGCCATGAGAGGGCGTTGTCGGCAACATAATACTCCAATGCGTGGCTAACTGAGTTGTCGCCCGAATTATCTCCTGAATAGAAGCCTAATGGTATGTAGCCCAGCTTGAGATAGGGGTCTATGTCGGGGCGCATTCGGTTTTGTGCACCGGGAGTGGTTGCCGACTTCTTCATTCCCTCATAGGCAAGGTCTATGTCAAAACCTCTCACTCCCTTGCGCCATGTGTCAATGATGACCGGAATTGCAGGGTCGCCTTCCATAGTGAATGTCTCGCGGCCATAAAGTTCCCATTTCGGGAGCCAACCCCATTCACGATACATCTCCACCATAGAATTAACCATATTTTCCTGCTTGTCGGGGTAGACGAGTGTCATCAACTGATGAAGATTCCGGTAAGTATCCCATAGTGAAAACACGGTGTAACGGTCGCGTTTGGTTGTTCCGACGGCATGGCTCTCCATCAGAGGATATTGACCGTTGACATCCTGAAGGATGTTGGGGTGAATAAGAGTATGATAGAGTGCTGTGTAAAACACGGTCTTCTGATCTTCGGTTCCTCCGAAGACCTTGATGCGGTTGAGCACCTCACTCCAGGAATCACGGGCTGCCGCATGCATCGAATCAAAGGAGGAATGCTTCTTTTGCTCGGTGTCGAGATTAAGAAGCGCATTTTCTTCGGAAACAAACGATACGCCTACCGACACTTCAATCTGCTCGCCTTGCGAGAGGTCATCATACGAAAACCAATAGCCTAAATCATCGCCGAACATTTCGCGACCGTATGCGCCGTAGATCTTATACCGGCCATTGTCGGGGGTCCATTCCGCCTCTACGCCTATCATCGGCGGCTGCTTCTTCCAAAAACCGGATGATGACGGTTTTTTATTAACTCTCACCGCAAAATACATTGTGAACACTGCCTGCGGATTATAGCAGAATGTCCCCATCAGGCGCGAGCCTACTATTTCTGTATCTGAAACACGGCGTATAGAGCCACCTGTCTCGTTAGTTAAGCCTATGCCGAGATTTACGAGGATATTGCCTTGCCCGGCGGGAAAGGTGTAGCGCTCTATCGACGTGCGCGGAGAGGCCGTTACCTCAGCTTTGATCTTGTAACCATCAAGAAACGCGGAATAATAGCCCGGAGATGCCGTTTCGTCGGTATAAGTAGTGCCGTAGTCCTTAAAATCGACATTTAGCGGTCCACTCGTAGCCATGGTGACAACAGATCCGAGTTCGGGGCAGCCAACGCCACTGAGGTTGACATGAGAAAAACCTGTAAGGAAACTATTCTTGGCATCGTATGGCGCCGACCACCAACGGCTATCCTTATCATAAAGATTGAGGTCTGATCCCGTGACGTTAAACGGCGAAACAGACATTAATCCGTTAGGCACTACCGCCCCTGGATTTGTAGTGCCGAAGTTGGTGGTGCCAATAAAGGGATTTACATAACGGAGCACGGCAGTATCAGACACCTCCGCGCTTCCAGCATATTGTGCCGCTGCCAGCAGTAATATTGCGATGAGATATAAGCGTTTCACCCTAAGAATGAGTTTTCCTTAACAAATGCTATTATTTCGTCGAGATAGCCAAAGGCCATGCAGACAGTGGTGTCAGCTGCACCATAATAGACTGCTATGCGATTGCCGTCGCAGAGAGCAGCGCAGGGGAACACGACGTTGGGCACATCACCCACAAGTTCATAGGGAGCGGCCGGAGCGAGAAGATAGTCGCGTGTACGATATAGCACTTTCGACGGATTTTCTCTATCAAGAATAACTGCGCCCATGGAATAGCGGTAGCCGTTACATGTCTTGATGACGCCGTGATAGAACGTAAGCCACCCCTCATCGGTCAGGATAGGCACCGAGCCGGCACCAATTTTGAGACATTGCCAGGCACTTTCCTCGAAGGGAGTGACTTTCATCACGCATCGGTGTTCTCCCCAATATTTCATATCGGGGCTGTAGCTAATGAAAATGTCACCGAACGGAGTATGACCATTGTCGCTCGGACGGCTCAGCATGGCATATTTGCCGTTAATCTTCCCTGGGAACAGTACGCCGTTGCGGTTGAAAGGCAGGAACGCGTTCTCGCACTGATAGAACTCCTTGAAATCGAACGTATAACCAATGCCTATCGTCGGGCCGTTATAGCCGTTGCACCATGTGATCCAATACCGGTCTTCAATCCAGGTGACGCGCGGATCATATTTATAATCAGAATCGATCATGTCGGTGTTGCCGGGCTTGAATTTAATGGGCGTATGCTCAATTTCCCAGTTGATGCCATCCTTGCTGAAGCCGGCAAAAATATTCATCTGCACAGCCTTGTTATCGCATCGGAACACACCGGCATATCCACCGTTGAACGGCACTATGGCACTGTTGAATATACTGTTGCTCGACGGTATGGCGTATCGGTCGATAATCGGATTCTGCGAGAATCGCCACATTACATTATTATCTCCCTGCGGGCGTTCTTCCCAAGGCATTTTGAGATCGTTATTCATTGTTATTGGTAGTTGTTTGATGAACAAAAGGAATTTTAAGAGAGAGGATGAAGGCGGGAATGGAGAGTAAAACAGCGATCATGAAGAAGTTTTCAAACCCGACGCGCTGGAACACCCAGCCGCTTATCAATCCGGGGAGCATAAAACCAAGATTCATGATACCGGAGGCAAATGTATAATGGGCCATCGGGTGTTTTCCGGGCGCCACCTGCTGCATCATGAATAGCGTCAGGCCAACAAATCCGAAGCCGTAGCAAAGATATTCTGTTACCAGACCTATAGCCACCACCCAAAGTTGCTCGGGTGGAAACGCTGCCAGAAAAAAGTAAATGATAAAGGGGATGTTGAACACGCACACCAGCGAAAACAACACTTTCTTAAGGCTGAACCGAGCGATATAGTAACCGCTCAAAATTGACCCGAGGATAAACGCTCCCGTGCCCAGGCTTCCATAGATGAGACCTATCTCCTGATTGGTCATGCCGAGTCCACCGGAGGTTACGGGCGCTTTAAGAAAGAGAGGTATCATCTTGATGGCGAAGCCCTCTGTAAGTCGATAACATACGATAAAGAGAATGTAAAGCCAGATATGACGCTTGCGAAAGAATTCCTTGAAAACGTCGTATAACGCAATCATCGTGTCTTTGAATCCCGTAGGATTTTCCTCATTGCGGCGACCTACGGGGAGCGCCCATGTGTGGTAGAGGCAAATCGCGAGCATCAGCCCTGTGATAATAAAGATTATCATGCGCCATGCTTTCATTTCGGGGAATGCACATCCGTCGGCGGCAAAATCCGAGATCAATCTGCCGGCGAGAAATACAAGACCGCCGTTAACCAGAATCTTCGCAAGATTATAGAATGCGCCTTGCCAGCCAATGTATTTTGCCTGTGTGGTCTTGTCCAGGGCGGTAAGATAGATACCGTCAGTGGCGATATCATTGGTGGCGCCCGAAAACGCGATAATAAACATCATGAAGACCACTGCCGAGAACCATGAGGAGAATCCCATCACGAAGCCTATTGCCGCAAAAGTGATACCCACGATCAGCTGCATGGCTATAGCAAAATGCTTTTTGGTATAATATAGTTCCAAAAGCGGACTCCACAGCGGTTTGAGCGTATAAGGGAGGATGAAGAGCGACGTCCAGAATGTGATCGACGCCTCATCCACACCCAAATCGGCAAACATTATGACCGATGCCAAGGAGAGGGTCACAAAGGGCAATCCCATGACGAAGTAAGCTGTGGGAACCCATGCGATCGGATTTGTATTCAACTTGCTCATGGCCTGTCAGAGATGCTTGTGCCGAATTCAGAAGGCTTCGGGCCCATCACGAGTGCGAGCTCACCACCTTTCATAATGTCGGCATAATCAAGATAACTTTTGGTATATGGTTTGCCGTTAAGGGTAGCAGACTGGATGTAAATATTCTCGCTTGAGTTATTTTTAGCCGAAATTTTGAACGAGCGGTTATCGGGCAGCTGAATAGTGGCGGATTTATAGAGCGGAGTGCCGATGATGAAGCGTCCTCCTGTCGGCTCCACCTGATATAGACCCATTGACGAGAGGACATACCATGCCGACATTTGTCCTACATCCTCGTTTCCGCAGAGACCGTCGGGGGCATCATGATAAAGGTCGGTGAGAATGCGGCGAAGTATCGGGGCTGCCTTGTAGGGTTTGCCGAGGTAATTGTAAAGGTAAGCCACATGATGACTCGGCTCGTTGCCGTGGGCATACTGCCCTATCAGACCGGTGATGTCGGGGGATGCTTCATCGCCGAGCGCACCCTCCACAATGAACAGGGAGTCTAACTTGGCTTCAAAAGCTGCTTCATTTCCGAAAAGACCGATAAGTCCGTGAGGATCGTGAGGCACGAGCCACACATATTGCCATGCATTTCCTTCGCAATAGTCATCAGCACGATGAGTGGTGGCAAAGGGATTAAATTCTCCGGGTCTGAAATTTCCGGATTTATCTTTGCCGCGCATGAAGCCGGTGGATTTATCAAAATAGTGGCGGTATGCCTGCGCGCGTTTTTCGAAAACAGAGTCGGGTGCGCCGACATACCGGCAACTCGCCGCAATGGCATTGTCGGCAATGGCATATTCGAGTCCCTTGGCCACACTTTCCTCGCAATCCGGCGCATCAAACGGGATATAACCATATCGTTTCAGCGCTTTGAGCGAACGCTCGTCGAGCATGGCACTTGCCTTCATCGCCTCAAGGGCGGCAGGCACATCCTTCACAAAACCTTTTGTAATCAGATCTCCGAGAACAATCACACCGGGATTGCCTATCATGCAGTCGGTTTCGTTCCCGTGCAGATGCCAGACCGGTAATTTCCCCTGCGATTTGTAGATATCCATAAAAGTAGCGGCCAAATCGGGTTGCATCTCAGGGAAGAGCAGAGTGTACATAGGGTGAGCCGCACGGTATGTATCCCATAATGAGAAGACGCTGTAGCGCACATCATCGTCTCCGGCATCGCTGAAAGTTACAGGCGCTGTCATGGTGTGGAACAGCGATGTATAGAACACTCGTTTGTCGCGTTCATTGTCGGTCTCTACTTTCACTCGCGCAAGCTCTTGGTTCCACTTGTCGGTAGCCGCGATTCTCACCGCCTCGAAGTCAAAAGCGGGTATCTCCGCATCAAGATTTGATTTCGCTGTTTCAATACCGTTAGTTGATACACCCACTTTCACAATCAGTGGCTCTGATGAAGGCTCGAAGGCACAGACCGCGAGAGTGTCGCTGATCGAAGTGAGCGCTACGGGCTGAGAGAATCGGGCGGTGAAGTAAATCCTTTGGTCTTTGGCCCATCCCGTGGAGCAACGATAGCCGCACAATGTAGAGTCGCCGTCCTGGATAATCGAAGTTTCTGCAGGTTTATCCCATCCTATACCGTAAGTAAGGTCGATTTTGACATACGCAGTATCGACAGGATTGAAAGTATAACGGTGAATACCGGCATGTGTGGTGGCCGATAGCTCCACCTCCACCCCTGCATCGGGGAGTTTAACCCTGTAATATCCGGGGCGGGCGGTTTCATCCTTGTGGTCAAAGATCACCTCCGTAATATCAGGATTACAAGTCGGCAATAATAGTATGTCGCCGAGATCGCCAATTCCCGTGCCACTGAGGTGGGTGTGGCTGAAACCAAGCATTGTGGAGTCGGAATAATGATACCCCGAACACCAGTCCCAGCCTTTGACCTCCTGAGAGGGGCCTAACTGGACCAGCCCGAACGGTACATTGGCTCCCAAGAATACATGACCGTGTCCTCCGGTTCCTATAAAGGGATCCACATAGTCCACAAGCGAGAGGTTTTCACCGTCTACGGTAACTTTCTTTGTCGAGCAGGATGCCGAGACGAGAGTTATGATAGCTGCTGCGCAAAAAATATGCTTCTTCATA
>CAYUGU010000096.1:0-6817 GCA_964444345.1 uncultured Bacteroides sp. | reverse complement strand
CATCATGGCGCCGACCATAGCGGGCACGCCCGTAGTGTAACTTACGGCCTGCATTCCGGTTTCGCGATAGGCGGCTTCGTGGCTGCAGTTATTGAAAATATAATAGGTCAGCGGTTTGCCCTCCTTGTCGAGGCCGGAAATGCGGCAGCCGATGGAGGTTTCGCCATGGTAGTTCTCGCCGAGGTCCTGCGGGTTGGGGAGCACGGCCTTGAGGAACTGCAGGGGCACGATCTTCGTGCCGTTATATTCGACTTCGTCAATGCGGGCCATGCCGATGTTCTGGATAACACGCAGGTGGGTCAGATATTCCTGGCCGAAAGTCATCCAGAAGCGGGCGCGCTTAATCGTCGGGAAGTTCTGGACGAGGCTCTCCAGTTCTTCGTGGTAGAGCAGATAGGAGTCGCGTTGGCCGATGCGCGGATAGGTCAGCGAGCCGTGGATTTCGAGCGGCTTGGTGGTTACCCACTTGCCGTCCTGCCAGTAACGTCCGTTCTGAGTGATTTCGCGGATGTTGATTTCCGGGTTGAAGTTGGTGGCGAAAGCCTTGCCATGGTCGCCCGCGTTGCAGTCAACAATGTCAAGATACTCCATTTTGCTGAAATGATGTTTGGCGGCATAGGCCGTGAACACGCCGCTCACTCCCGGGTCGAAGCCGCAGCCGAGAATGGCTGTGAGACCGGCCTTTTCGAAGCGTTCGCGGTAGGCCCACTGCCAGGAGTATTCGAAGTGGGCCACGTCTTTCGGCTCATAGTTAGCCGTATCGAGATAGTTGACTCCGCATTGCAGACACGCCTCCATAATCGCGAGGTCCTGATAGGGGAGCGCGAGGTTGATTACGAGTTCGGGCTGATGACGCTTCAGCAAGGCCACGATTTCCTCGACCTTGTCGGCGTCGACGCGGTCAGTGACGATTTTCGGGGCTTGAGGCACAGCCTTGCGGATTGCTTCGGCTACGGCGTCACACTTGCTCTGAGTGCGCGAAGCGATGCAGATTTCCGGGCCGAACACTTCGGGGTGTTGGGCGCATTTATGGGCGGCTACGGTTCCGACGCCGCCACATCCGATAATTACGATTTTTGCCATTTCAGGGGGTAGGGGTAGGGTTAATATTGTTCTGAGGAGTTAGGGAAATCAGAGGATTTTACGTCGGCGATATAGTTGCTCACGGCGTTCTTGACGATATCGCCTACCTCGGCATAGCGGCGGAGGAATTTAGGCGAAAAGCCCTGGTTGATTCCGAGCATATCTTGCATGACGAGGACCTGGCCGTCAGTGCCGTTGCCCGCGCCGATACCAATCGTGGGGATGCGGAGCATTTGGCTGACCTCGGTGGCCAGTTGGGCAGGGATTTTTTCGAGCACGAGGGCAAAACATCCGGCCTCCTGAAGTTTCAGGGCGTCAGACTTCAACTTGGCAGCGTCGGCTTCCGATTTGGCGCGGACATTATATGAGCCGAACGCATTGATGCTCTGAGGGGTAAGGCCCAGATGACCCATAACGGGAATGCCGGCATCGACAATGCGCTTGACGCTTTCGAGAATCTCCTCGCCGCCTTCAATCTTGACGGCTTCGGCGCCGCTCTCCTTGAGCACGCGGATAGCGCTGTTGAGGGCCGTCAGGGAGTCGCCCTGATAGGTTCCGAACGGAAGGTCGCAGACCACGAAACAGCGGGTGACGCCACGCACGACGCATTGAGCATGGTAAATCATATGGTCGAGCGTCATCGGGATAGTCGACGAATATCCGGCCATAACGTTTGCGGCAGAGTCGCCAACGAGGATTATGTCTATTCCGGCCTCGTCGATGAGTTTGGCCATGGAATAGTCATAAGCGGTCAGCATTGCGATTTTCTCGCCCTGCTGCTTCATTTGCGCCAGTCGGACGGTGGTCACTTTGCGCTTGTCGTCAGTTGTGTTTGTAGACATTCTTATTTGATTATAGGATTTTCACTTAGGTAGTCGAGGAGGTCTTCGTAGGCAATCTTGCCGGAGGAAGCAACGAGGGTTCCGCGCGTGAGCGGCTCCATATAGTCGCCTCCGTTGGCCAGATAGTCAATTGTTGCGATGCGGTAGGTTCGGTCCGGCTCGATATTTCCTTGGGCAATACGTCCCACGGCGATGTCGCCTCCGCGCGCCTCCATGACCTTGAAGGCGTCAAGCAGGTCGCAGCCTTTCAGGTCGAGAATGACTATGCGGTTATTGAAGGGCATCATGTCGATTGCCTGCCCTTCGGTGAGCGGTCCGGGATTCCAGGTGACGCGCAAGCCCCCCTTGTTGGAGATAGCGCCGTCAAGGCCGCCTTCGACCAGACGCGAACCGCGATTGAGCACGAAATTGCCCGCAAACTCCCACATCCGCTTCGATTGATTATTGAGCGGCTCGGCGGTTTCTATGCGCCCCACTTCGCGGGCATAGAGCGAGTCGACTCCGCTGCGATAGCGTTCGAGTTTCTTCATCAGGTCGCCGTCGCGCCGCGAGTCCAGACGGGAGTCAACCGGAATCAGTTTCTCCGAAACTTCGCCCGTCTTTAGGTTCAGTTTCGCTTCTCCGAGATAGCGGCCATACTTGCCGGCTTGGCAGATAGTTACAGGGTTGCCCTCAGCATCGGCTACGGTCTCCGCAGGGTCGAGGAGCGTATGGCTGTGGGCGCCGATAATAAGGTTGATGCCCGAGGTCTGCGCGGCCAACTGGCGGTCGCCGAAAAGCGCCGGGTCTTCGTCGGAGCCGTTATAGCCGATGTGGGTGACGGCCACCACGTAGTCAACCTTCTCGCGGTTGCGCAGAAGGTCAATTGTGGCCTGCGCGGTTTCTTTCCACGGGAGGAAAGTGACGCCGTCGTAGTTCCCCTCGGAAATCATACCCTTTGGATTGAGGTTTACGGCCATAAAGCCTATTTTCTTTCCGCCAACTTCCTTAATATAATAAGGTGTAAACCGTTCGGAAAACGCCGGGTCGGCAAACTGATAATTCGACGCCAGGAGGTTGGGTTTTGCCTTTGAGAGCATTTTTTTCAGGCTCTCCATTCCGTTGTCAAACTCGTGGTTGCCGAGAATCTGAATGTCGTAGCCAAGTTCGTTGAGCATCTCCTGCTCCACTTCGCCCTTGAACAGATGGAAATAGAGCGTGCCCTGGACAATATCGCCCGCGTCGATGACAATGGCTTCCGGATGCTCTGCCCGTATGCTGTCAATCAGCACTTTATGGCGGGCTACGCCGCCCAGCCCCGTTGAAACTTCCGGGTCGATCATGCTGTGGGTGTCGTTCGTATGGATAATGACGAGTTCCTCCGGCTCGGGAGTCGGAGTGCAGGAGGCCAGCGCGAAGAGCAAGGCCGCAGCGAGAATTTTGGTCACTTTCATATCGTGCAAAGTTACTAAAAAAGTTTGAAATTTCAAACGTTTTGCAATAAATCGCCCCCCGGATGCGTTTTATCGGTGATTATGAAGTTTCTCCGCCTGATTCTGCCCCTTTTGTTAATAGGGCTTTTAGGGTCGTGTTCCGCCAAGAAGAACACGGCCGCTACGCGTAAGTACCAGGCCTTCATTACCCGTTATAACATCTATTATAACGGCGACGAACACTATAAGGAGACGCTCAAGGAGATGGAAAAGCGGTATGACGACGATTATACAACCCTCCTTTTCCCTCATCCCGCCGAGGCTAAATCCTTCCCCAAGTCGCCCCAGTCCTCGGGCGATTTTACCCGCTCGATTGAGAAAGCCCAGAAGGCAATCCAGTTGCGCTCAATCAAGAAGCGGCCCAAGCGCAAGAGCGGCAAAGCCTCCGAAGAATATAAGAAATGGCTCAAACGTGAGGAGTTCAACCCGTTTCTCCACAATGCGTGGATGATGATGGGGCGCTCGCAGTATCTCAACGGCGACTTCTCGGGCGCTGCCGCAACCTTCTATTATATAAGCCGCCATTTTTCCTGGCTTCCGCAGACCGTCACCGAGGCTCAACTATGGCAGGCCCGCAGTTATGTTGCTTTCGACTGGGTCAACGAGGCCGAGGCGATAATCAAGCGCATCAAGCCCGACCGGTTGACCAACTCGACGCTTCGCAATCTCTATGATTTCGTCGTTGCCGATATAGCCGTCAAGCGCAAAGACTTCGACGCAGCCGTACCCGCCCTGCAGAAGGCCGTCAAGGGCGCTTCGGGCGCACAAAAAACACGCCTCAACTTCCTCCTGGGCCAATGTCTCGCCCGCCTTGGGCGCCGCGAAGAAGCCTACAAGGCCTTTAAGGCAGCCGCCGACGGAGGAGGTACCACCTACCGCACAAAACTCAATGCTCGCATAGCCCAAAGCGAGGTCTACTCCGGAAAGGACATCACCCCCGAGGTCCGCTCACTTAAACGTATGGCCGGACTTGACCGCAATAAAAAGTATCTCGACCAGATTTATTACGCAATAGGCAATCTCTACCTCAGCCGAGGCGATACGGTCAACGCCATCGAAAACTATATCCTCGCCTCCGAAAAGTCGGAGCGAAACGGAATCGAAAAGGCCATCAACGACGCTACGCTCGGCCAATTATATTATGAGCAGGGAAAGTATGACCTCGCGCAGCCCCCGTTGAGCAGCGCCGTTCCCGTCTTGCCCGAGACCTACCCGGATTATGCCGTCCTCAAAAAACGCTCCGACGTGCTCGACGAACTCGCTATCTATGCCCATAACGTGACCCTTCAGGACTCCCTGCTTCGCCTGAGCGAAAAACCTGAGGAGGAGCAACTTAAGATTATCAACAAGATTATCGACGAACTCAAGAAGAAGGAGAAGGAAGAGGCCGAGGAGGCCGCGCGCGCCGAACATGAAGCCGAAACGAGCGCTCAGGGTGCGGGCAGCGACAATCCTAACGCTCCGACCAAGTTCCAGATGGGTTCGACCGACGATTCCTGGTACTTTTACAACACCGCGACCGTAGCCTCCGGACGCACCGAGTTCCAGCGCCGTTGGGGCTCACGTAAACTCGAAGACGATTGGCGCCGACGCAACAAGGCCTCTTTCTCGTTCGATGATTTCGCATCCGACGCGTCCGACCCTGACGCTGCTGAAGGCGCGGAGGGTGGAGACGAATCGGCCGAGGGCGAATCGCCCGAATCCGTGGTCGACAAGGAAGCCGCCGAGCGTGCTGCCGACCCTCATTATCCCGAATATTACCTCGCGCAGATTCCCTCGACCGAGGAGGAGAAGCAGACCGCCCACGAGGTCATTCAGGAGGGTCTATATACCATGGGTTCTATCCTGAAAGACAAACTTGAGGACTTCCCTGCCGCCCAAAAGGAGTGGAACCGACTGCTGGCCGATTATCCCGACAATGTCTATCGCCTCGACGTCTACTATAACCTCTATATCATGTTGATGCGTCTGGGACGCACGGCTGAGGCCGAACATTGGCGCCGGTTGATTATCAGCGATTTCCCCGATAGCAAATATGGTGTGGCCCTGCTCGACCCTGACTACATTCAGCGCTTGCGCGAAATGCCTGCCGCCCAGCGTCAGATGTATGAGCAGGCCTATGACGCCTATCTCAATAATAACAACCCGGCGGTTCATCAGGCCTATCAGGAGATGATGAAGAAATATCCCGTGAGCGACGCAATGCCGAAGTTTATGTTCCTCCATGCGCTTGCCTACGTGACTGAATCGAAGCCCGACGAGTTCAACTCGACCTTGCGCGAACTCCTTGAGCGCTATCCCGATACGGACCTGACGCCGATGGCCTCCTCCTTCCTGAAGGGTATGGCTCAGGGGCGTAAACTCCATGAGGGTGTGACCAACAACCGCTCCATGTTCTGGGATATTCGCCTTTCGACCGACCTGCCCGAGGGTGAAGAAGGCGAGGGCGCGCAGAGTGCCGCCGACTTTGTGTTCAATGATGACGTACCGCAATATCTGGCGCTCGTCTATCCGACCGACCGCGTCAACGCCAACCAATTGCTCTATAACGTTGCGCGTCATAACTTCAACTCATTCACCGTGCGCGACTATGACCTTGAGCAACTGACCTTCGGCCAACTCGGAATGTTGCTGATTAAGACGTTTGCCAACCTTAAGGACGCCGAAGAGTATCGCACTCTCCTTGGCCGTTCGGAAATTATGTCCCTCCCCGAGGAGGTTACTCCGATTATCATCTCCGAGCATAATTTCAAGCAGTTGATCGGCTCCGGAAGTTCGTTTGAAGACTATTTCCGCGCCGCCTCCGAGGCGAGCCTTGACGCCACGGAGGAAGCCGTCCTCGGCCCCGCCGAAGAAACCGAAGAAGCCGAACCTGCCGAAGAAGAAACGGAGCCGGCGGCAGAGGAAGAAACCGAAGAATAAGGAGTGTTTGCAAATCAGCGGAAATTTTCGTAAATTTGCACCGCAAAAACTCAACCCTCAACCCTCAACCATAAACCCTCAACCATAAACCCTCAACCATAAACCCTCAACCATAAACCATAAACCATAAACCATAAACTCTCAACCCTAAACACTAAACTCTAAACCCTCAACATATAATGGCAGTAGAACTCCAACATCTGACCAAACGTAGCGAAAACTATTCGCAATGGTATAACGACCTGGTGGTCAAGGCCGACCTCGCCGAACAAAGCGCCGTGCGCGGCTGTATGGTTATCAAACCTTACGGCTACGCCATCTGGGAAAAAATGCAGCAGCAACTCGACAAAATGTTTAAGGAAACGGGTCATCAAAACGCCTATTTCCCCTTGTTGATTCCCAAGTCGTTCCTTAGCCGCGAGGCCGAACACGTTGAGGGTTTCGCCAAGGAATGTGCCGTGGTGACTCACCATCGCCTGATGAACGACCCCAACGGCG
>CAYUGU010000095.1:0-7042 GCA_964444345.1 uncultured Bacteroides sp. | reverse complement strand
GCGCGCGCTGAAGTTTGGCGCCCTTGCCGATGTAGACCGGGAAGCCGGCGCCGGTAATCTTCACGCCGAGGTCGAAGTCAATCAGGTTATACTTCTTGGCGAGGTCCCAATGGGGGAGCGCGTCCGGGCCGAGTTCGGGCATCTTGCCGCCGGTCTTCTCGACTACATTGTCGGCAGCGGTCTTGCCTTCGGGCACTCCGCTGTAGGGAAGGTTGGGCACGGAGAGGAGAATCTCGCGGATTTCAGCCTCAGCGGCAGCGAGTTCGGAGGCAATCGCCTTCTGTTCTTCCTTGAGGGCGGCAACCTTTGCTTTTGCGGCCTCGGCCTCTTCTTTGGCGCCCTGCTTCATCAGTTGGCCAATCGAGGCGGCGAGTTTCTTGAGTTCGGCTGCAATAGTGTCATTTTCGAGTTGCTGCTTGCGGCGCTTTTCGTCGGCAGCCAGAACCCGTTCAATCGGTTCTTTTCCGTCAAAACCCTTCACGGCAAGGCGCTTAACAACCTCCGAGGGATTTTCCTTTATTTGAGCAATAGTTAACATTTTTCTGTGGTTTATAGTTGAGGGTTGATGGTTTATGGTTTATGGTTTATGGTTGAGGGTTGAGAGTTGAGGGTTGAGAGTTGAGGGTTGAGGGATTATGGTTTGTGGTTGTGGGTTGTGGGTTATTGGGGTTTTGCTCTATCGGTGGCGGCGCTAAGTTTGGATAGTTGTCGGCCAATCGAGTCAATGTCCTGCCTTAACAATGAAAGAGTTTCGGAATCAATGAAATTTAAATCCCAGGCTAATATCATTTGGCAGAGGACCTCAGATAAAGAGCCAAAAGCGATTGAATAAAAATGCTTTTGCTCCCTTGCCGAAAGTCGTCCACTACCCTCAGCAATGTTTGAACTAATGGAGACGACTGCCCTTCGGATTTGGTTAGTTAAACCAAAACGCTCATCGTCCGGAAACTCTCTTGTCAAAGCATAGATTCTCGAGGTTAAAACTCTCGAATGTTGCCAAACCTCTAATCGTTCAAAAGGAGCCTGAGACATAAACTCTAAACCATCAACTCTAAACCATCAACCATAAACCATCAACCATAAACCGGAAATTACTGGAGGAGGGTGCGGACTTTGGCGCTGATGGCCTTGCCGTCGGCTTTGCCGGCGAGGGCTTTGGATGCGACGCCCATAACCTTGCCCATCTCTTTGGCGGAGGTTGCACCCACTTGGGAGATGATTTCGCGGAGGGCGGCGGTCAACTCTTCGTCGCTGAGCGGTTTGGGGAGGTATTCCTCGATGACGGCGGCCTCGGCGAGTTCATTATCGGCCAGTTCGGGGCGGTTCTGCTGCGCATAGATTTCGGCGGTTTCGCGACGCTGCTTTGCCATCTTTGCCAGAATCTTCATTGCGTTCTCGTCGGTCAGTTCGCCGTTGGCGCCCTTAGCGGTTTTTGCTTCAAGGAACTCTTTTTTGATGCCGCGGAGGGTTTCGAGGCGCACCTTCTCCTTGGCAAGCATTGCGGCTTTGATGTCGCCGCTGACTTTTTCAAACAAATCCATATTAAAATTGGTGTTTTCTTTAATTTGGGGCAAATTTACGCATTTTTCCTGAAACGGCAAAAAAAGAGAGGGCCGCGTCGGTTTGCGACGCAGCCCTCAATCAAAATTTCAGAGCATGATTATTCCTGAATCTTGCCGTAGAGTTTAAGTTCGGCGAGGTTCCAGTAAACCTTGGTGTTCGCCGTGAGGAGGCTTTCGCCCTTATCGTTCTCGATTACGCAGAATCGGAGATACTTGAAGGTTTCGGGAGCCTGATACATCTTGTTGATCTTACCGATTTCAAACGACTGGCCGGCAGTGAGTTTCTTAGAGTTGGTTGCGGTAGCAAACTTGACCCAAGAGTTCTCGTTGTCGATTTCGTTCGAGTAGAAGAGGTCAATCTTCTTCGGCGAACAGGGGTTAGAGTTACGTGCGGTGATGTTGAAGTAAACCGAGTTGATTTCTTCGGGGAGAGTGATTTCGAGGTAAGAGCCGTAAGGTGCGGAACGCTCGAAAGCAACGGTCCAACCGGAGTGGAAGAAGGTCGAGAGGTTATCGTCGAAGAGGCCGGCGATAGAGCCTTCGGTCGGTTCGCAGTCGTTGGAAGTTACGCAGGTGTCGTCGAGATCCAGCGGTGCTTCGATTACGCGAACACCAACGTAGAAGGTGGTCGGGTCGATGAGCGAGCGAACAACTTCATCCTCAGGCATGTTGTTTTCGTCATCCCAAGCGAGAGCGGCGAAGCCGGTCTTGGGGTTCTGAATGTCGATAGGCACAACGAGGTTCTTATTGAGGGTTTCGTCGGGGTTGATAGCGTCAAGATAGATATCCAGGGGGATACGCACCTTGGTTTCGCCGGCGGGGAACTCAATTGCGGGGAATTCCTTTTCTTCCTCAACCACACCGGCCTTAACCTTCTGGAACACACGCTTGGAGGTGATAGCCCAGTTGGTCACGGTGGCGATAACTTCCTTATCCTCGTTCTTGATGTTGGTAACTTCGTCCAGACCGGTAAGGGTGATGGTGTTCTTCTTGTCTTCGTTGAACGAGTTCACGAGGTTGGACTTGGTGCTGTTGATGCGGACTGCAAAACCCCAGGGGTTCTTACAGGGAATCGACATGTAAACCTCGGGCTGATAGATGAGGCCCTTGCCTGCGTCGCGAATAAGGACGCGGCGGCTGAGGTCCTGAATGTTATAAGAGTTGTTGGCAACTTCGCACTGAATTTTCGGATCGAGGTCGTTGAGACTAACCATCAAAACATTACTATATTCATTGACTGAGTCAGTCTCAGAATAGAGGCCGATGGGCACGATAAACTGCTTCGAACCGAGTTCGGCAGAAATCTCATCGCTGCGAACCCACTTTGCGAAATCCTCAGAGTAGATGCGGAGGTTGGCGCCGAAGTAACGGTCGTCAGAACCGGTAAACTCGTGATAGATCGACTTGGTCTTGTTGCCTTCGCTGTCGAGCAGGTCGAAGAGCGAGGGGTCAACCATCTGGAGACCGGGGAAGTCCGGGTCACCATAGTTGAGTTCCTTGTAGGCCTTGAAGTCCTCATCGGTCATCACGCGCAGGGTGGCAGAAGCCTTACGGCCGGGGGTATGACCGCCCTTGATGACAGAGATGTAATGGTCGGCATAGTCGTCAGTAGAGTAAACATCCATTGACACGTCACCACCATCTTTAATCAACAGTACGTCGCCATACTGCTCATCGTAGATATCATACTTGTCGCAGGAAGTGGCGGCAGCCATCAGCGCAAGCAGACCGGATGCTATAAATAATTTTTTCATATTAGGTAAATTCGATTGTGAAAGAGATTATTGATTAGTAGCCGGGAGCCTGAACCATCTGCGGGTTGTTGTAAACCTCGCTCTGGTAGAGGGGCCAGAGATACTGACGCTTGTGGAAAGTGTACTGAGAGTTGATCATGATGGGCACATGCCAGTCAACATTCTTATTAGCGCTGGCGTTAACAAGAAGACCGTTAAGACCTTCACGCATACCGTAGCCGAAGTATTCGTCACCGGCAACCCAGCGGCGCACGTCGAAGTAGCGGATACCTTCGTCCCAGAGTTCAACGAAGCGTTCGTTGCGAACCCATTCACGGATATCCCAATCCTTAGCACGAGACGGATTGCGAGCATTATCTCTTAAGCCAATACCATCTTTAAGCGGAGCAACGTAGGCACGTTCACGAATTTTGTTTACAAGACGACGTGCAGCCTCTTGCGGGTCGTTAATAGAGCCCAGATCCAAATCGTCGTCATTCATAAGTTCCACAATGTCAACTTCGCCACCGTCAGGAGCAACAACGGATTCGCCCCAGTCCTCTGCGGTATAGGAAATATTGGGGAAGAGTTTAACCTTAGCAGGAACATTCGAAAGGTTGGGATTTACGGCAAACTCAGCGAAACATTCGGCAACATTCAGGTAGAGTTCAGCCAGACGAATCAGAACGTCGGGAGAGTTCTTACCGGAGGTCCAGGCACCATTGTTGGCAGCCCACTTCGACAGGGGGTCAACGTGTTTCATCGAGAGGAAGCCGGTAACCGAGTAGTTACGTTCGCCCTGGCCACGGCCCTGCATTTCGCCGTCCTGCATGTTGAGGAGTTTGGGTTCGCCGTCGTTCAGGAGGGTGAGGTAGTCACCGCCGTCGAAGGCAATCCAAGCGTAGAAGCGGGGTTCGCGGTTAAGACAGATGTTCATAACGTGGCCACGGTTTTTCTCGGTCAAGCCTGCCTCCTTATACCAGTTAGAAACGGGCATAGACTCGTCATGACCGGGGGTGAGGCCGTCCTTAGTCAGGAAGTGCTCAATGGTATAGAGCGTGGGGCTGATACCGTTCCAACCTTCTTTCCACTTGGGGTTAGCCTCGGTGGTTTCCAGAACGCGGCGGGGCAGACGGCTGTCGTGCATACCGTAGGGCACCTGCTGGTTCGACCAGATGATTTCGGTGTTGCCTTCGTGGGGAGTGGTAGTGTTCAGATAGCGGAGCATACGAATCTTCTCCTTGAAGGTATTCTTATCCCATTCGGGCATACCGGCGGGAGCAGTCATATTGTCGAAGTCAGGAACGTAGATGTCGTCAGCGTAGACATCTTCCTTATCCATATGTTCGGCGTCCTCAAGGTCATAGAGTTTATAGTTATTCTGAAGAGCCTTATGCAATGCACGCATACAAGCAGCGAGGGCACGTTCCCACTTCTCAGCGCTGAAATTCTGCGCGAAGAGTTCGTTCTTATAATCAATGGTGGGATCGACGGGATTCTTGGAGGTTGTTTTGTTGCGCCAAGACTTATAAGGGAATCCGCCATTCCAGAGATCAGAAGCAGCGAGCAGGAAAAGACGAGCCTGGAGCGCATAGCAGATAGTAGAGGTTGCGCGACCGGTGTATTCAGAATCACGCTTCTGCAGTTCCTGACGTTCGAAAACGCGGGCACACTCTTCGAGTTCGTTGGCAATCCAGTCAACTACGCCGTCAACGTGGACACGGCCGGGATAAGCCGACGGGTCGGTATCCATGGGGATGAACTTGTTGGTGATAGGAATAGGACCGTAGATGCGGAGCAACTGATAGTGATAGAACGCGCGGCAGAAGCGAGACTCGGCGAGCCAGAGTTCTTCTTCGGCGGGGTCCTGACAAACGGCATTCTTACGGCCTTCGCCCATGAGTTCGCGTTCAAACAGGAGGGTCTGACCGATAGCCGAGTAGTAAGAGTCCCAGAACTTGGGGTCATAGGAGGTAGCAGTGGTCTGCAGGGTGTTACGCATGATAGCGTAAGAGGTAGGACCGTCGACAGCCATCCAGGTTTCGGGAATCAGGAATTCATCGTTTGCAGCGTTGAGGCCGGAACGATAGTCGCGGGGCGAGAAGTCACGCTGGCTGACGCCGTGATAGCAGGAATAGAGGAAGCCCTGAGCGTTGGCGTGGTTCTTCATCGCGTCGCTAAGGCCGGGCTGCTCCGGGGGAACGACGTCGAGGTAGTTACAGGAGGTAACCCCGGCGAGCGAACCTACGGCGAGAGCCACGGTAGCGTATTTGAAAATATTTTTAACTTTCATTGTCAAAAGAATTTCTATGATTGATTAGAAAATAAGGAGAGAATCGGATTAGATGTTAACCTGTACGCCAACAGAAACGGTTTTCTGCATCGGGTAAGTATTCCAGGCTGAGAGTTCAGGATCCCAGAGTTTGAAGGGGCTGAAGGTTACGAGGTTCTGACCTGAAACGTAGACGCGGCCATAGGGGAAGCGCCAGCCGAGTTCGACGTTACGCAGACGGAGGAATGAGCCGTTGCGCATCCACCAGGTAGAGTTCTGGTCGTTGTTGGAAACGTCGGTCTGGAGGGTACCCATGCGGGGATAGTCAACGTCGAAGTTGTCGGGGTCGTTGATAGGATCATAGAAAGAGTCGGCAATCCAAGAGAGGACGTTGCGGGCGTCGGCCTGCGGGGTCTTACCTTCCATGAAGGGGTGAACGTCGCCCATGAGGATGGTGCGCTTAGCCGAGCCGGTGAACTGGAAGCCGAAGTCGAAGGCCTTCCAGTTGAGGGTACCGCCGAAACCGTACTGGATGCGGGGCACGCGGCCGTAGGGGCTGATCATGGTCTTATCCTCAGAAGTGATCTGGCCGTCACCGTTAAGGTCACGATACTTGATATCTCCTACCTGGGGATTAGAGCCGAGGTTCTGCTTGGGTGAGTTGGCAATTTCTTCTTCGCTCTTGAAGAGGCCTTCAGCGATGTAGCCGTCGGTACGAGAGGAAGAAACGGGGAGGTTGGTACCCATCAACCAGGCGTAGGGCTTAACGGCTTCGTCCCAGTTGGTAACTTTGTTTTCAGAGTAAGTGAAGGTGCCCTGGAGCGAGAAGTTCCAGTCGTTGTTGATTCGCTTGTTGTAAGAAACCGAGAGTTCACCACCCTTATTTTCCATGGTACCGGAGTTAGCCCAAGGTTTGGCGGCGTCATAGCCGAGCGAGCCGGGCCATGCTTCACGCGAGATGAAGATGTCGTAGCGGTGTTCCCAGAAGAGGTCGGCGTTAACGGTCAGGTCGCCGAAGAGGGTAAATTCGATACCAACGTCAGCCTTGCGGGATTTTTCCCAACCGAGACCGGGCATTGCATAGTAGGTAACCTGCGGGCCGCCGCCTGAAATCTGCGAAGCGTCGTAGTCACCGGAGGTCCAGGAGATAGCAGCGATATTGTTGTTGGTGATCTTGTCGATATAGAGGAAGTGAGAACCGCCGGGGCTCTGGAGGGCGTCGGAACCAACGAGACCGTAAGAAGCACGTAGTTTAAGGTTGGAGATTACGTTGGCAGCGGGAGCGAACCAGGGTTCGTTGCTGATTACCCAGCCGATAGAACCTGCGGGGAAGAAACCGAAGCGGTCCTTCTTGGCGAGACGTTCGGTACCGTTATAACCGGCGTTGAATTCAACGAGGTAGCGGTGGGCGTAGTCATAGGTAGCGCGGAAAGAGAAACCTTGGTTACGGTTGGGGAGCACGGCGCCGCGATATT
>CAYUGU010000094.1:0-7385 GCA_964444345.1 uncultured Bacteroides sp. | reverse complement strand
TATTTTCCATAAACCCCTGACTCCCCACAACTTACAAATCCACAAAATTCTACACTTTTAACTTTCTTTAACATACACAACCCATTAGTAGGGCGCTGAGCGCCCTTGCGGGGACCTCTGAGCGCCCTTTCTTTCTTTTTTATTTGCGGGATTGGGGGGATTTTCGTAATTTTGCGAGGTATTTAATTATATAATAATGAAGATTGCACTGATAGGATATGGCAAGATGGGCCACGCGATTGAGCGCGCAGCACTCGAGCGAGGCCACGAGATAGTAGCGATAGTCGACCGGGATACGGCCGTGCAGATTGACTCACCGGAATTCAAGAGCGCCGAAGTGGCCATCGAGTTCACCCAGCCGGTAGCGGCCGAAGAGAACGTTCGACGCGCGCTGGCCGCGGGAGTTCCGGTTGTCAGCGGCACGACGGCCTGGGGCGAAGGCCTTGAGCGCGTAAAAAACGAAATGAAGGCTAACGACGCCCTGATTTGGAGCGGCAACTACTCGCTCGGCGTGAATATCTTCTTCGCCGTCAACCGATATATGGCCCGCATAATGAGCCGCTTCCCGCAGTATCAGCCGGACAT
Source organism: uncultured Bacteroides sp. (assembly GCA_964444345.1). Lineage (GTDB taxonomy): Bacteria > Bacteroidota > Bacteroidia > Bacteroidales > Muribaculaceae > UBA3263. The sequence goes on along the minus strand of CAYUGU010000094.1, from coordinate 6,800 downwards.
GACCGAAGTTCACCACATCCATAAGTTGGACCACCCGAGCGGCACTGCCTTAATGGCCGCCGAGCAGATAATCGAAGAATCGCCGAACCTCAACGGTTGGAGCGAAGAGCCCGCGGAGGGCAAACTGCTCATCAACCATATCCGCCACGCGGAGGTTCCGGGCATCCACGAAATCACCTGGGAGAGTCCCGTCGACTCGCTCAAACTGACCCACAGCGCCAAGTCGCGCGACGGTTTTGCCCTCGGGGCAGTGCTTGCCGCCGAATGGCTAAAAGGAAAGCCGGGCTATCACACCATTGACGAGATGATGAGCGAAATTCTCGGCGTATAAATCCGGACAACACACCTTATTATATATAGTAGAAATGAAAAAAGACTTCGTAGCCGACTTCAAGCAACGCGTGGCGGCGAACACTCCAACCCGTTGGGGGCGTTTCGCATTGGTCTCCATAGTATTTTTCGCGTGGGTCGCATGGCTCGGCAACTGGTGGGTAGCCCTATGGTGGCTCCTGCTTTTCGACATCTATATTACGGGCTACATTCCGTTCACCTGGTGGAAGAAATCAAAATCGTCAGCAACGCGCGCAGTAATGAGTTGGGTCGATGCGATTGTCTACGCAATCGTGCTTGTCTACTTCGTCTTCGCTTTCATAGGCCAAAACTACCAGATACCCTCCTCCTCGCTCGAAAAGACCCTCCTGACGGGCGATTACCTCTGGGTTAACAAAACGGCCTACGGTCCGCGCGTTCCGATGACCCCGATCCACTTCCCTCTGGTCCAGAACACCCTTCCGATTGTCAATTCCAAGAGTTATCTGGAAAAGCCGCAATGGAAATACCACCGCCTGCAAGGGACGGACACGATAGCCCTGGGCGACATTGTAGTCTTCAACTTCCCGGCGGGCGACACCGTAGCCCTCAAGGAGCAGAATCCGGACATCTATTCGATGAGCCGCATGATTGGCGAGCAGATTTACGCGCAAACTCCGATGCAGACGCTGACGTTTGAGAGCCTGATTGAGCGCGACGCTGCCATCCGCGCTCTCGGGATGCAATATATCAAGGAAAATCCGTCGATTTTCGGCGAAGTAATCTGGCGACCGGTTGACCGACGTGAGAACTACGTTAAGCGCACTGTAGGCCTTCCGGGACAAGTTTTCGAAATCAAGGAAGGCAATATATATAATGACGGCAAAATAATGCCGATGCCCGAGGACGCGCAGTTTGTCTACGACATCCAGTTCAAGAATCCCGCAGTAGGCGACCAAATCCTCGAAGAACTCGGAGTGAGCGCTGCTGACCGCACGACCGAACCGGGAATGGGCCGCCCCACCCCGCCGCTGACCTCCGCTATGGTTGAAGAACTGAAACTCAATCCGGAGGTCGAGAGCATCCGACGCCGCACGTTCTCGTCGGGCGAAAATCTGCTCTTCCCGCTCGCCACAGCCATAACCGACGGGTGGACCCTGGACAATTACGGCCCGATCCGTATTCCGGCCAAGGGAATGACTATCGAACTGAACGATTCAACGTGGGCTCAATATGGGCATACGATTCAGCACTATGAGAACCCTTCGGCCGAATGGCGCAACGGGCAAGCGTTTATCGACGGCAAACCCGCGAAGGAATATACCTTCCTGATGGATTATTACTTCATGATGGGCGATAACCGCCATAAGTCGCTCGACTCGCGCTTCTGGGGCTTCGTACCGGAGGACCACATAGTCGGTCGGCCTGTGCGCGTACTGATTTCGTTTGACCGCGACAAGAGTTTCCCCTTCAATATTCGCTGGAACCGCATCCTCAAGAAGGCGAGCAACTAATGCGATTTTCTTTATTGTTTAGTGTTTAGTGTTTAATGTTTAGTGAAATATGATAATCCATAACTTCGAACGCCTGAACGCCTGGAAGTTTGCAAGAGAATTGACTCTTACAATCTACACTGCAACCTCAAATTTTCCAATAGAGGAAAAATTTGGGCTAACAAACCAGATGAGGCGCGCAGCGATATCAGTCAGTTCTAATATTGCCGAAGGAGCAGGACGTACTTCGCCAAACGATCAAAAACACTTTTACACAATTGCCTACGGGTCATTGACCGAATTATTAAGTCAAGCGATCATCGCTTGCGATCTCGAATTCATAACTACTGACATACTTATAGACATACGATTACAAATTGATCGGCTTGCACGAGTTCTGTCAGGACTGAGTGCCTCCACAACAAAGAACCCAGACCAAGCAGATAAAAAAACGCCAAACACTAAACAGCCCTAAACACTAAACAATAAACAATAAACACTAAACTATAAACACTAAACTATAAACACTAAACTATAAACCAAACACGATATACGATGCAGATTTCTGAGAGAGTTTTGAACCTGGCGGCATCGGCCACGCTGGCCATGTCGCAAAAGAGCGCCGAACTGAAGGCGCAGGGCGTTGACGTTATCAACCTGTCGGTCGGCGAGCCCGACTTCCCCACCCCGGCCCACATCAAGGAGGCCGCCAAGGAGGCTATCGACAATAATTTCACGTTCTATACCCCCGTTGCCGGCTATCTGTCGCTGCGCAAGGCCGTAAGCGAAAAATTACGCAAAGAAAACGGTGTAGAGTTCGCCCCGGAGCAAATCGTAGTGGGCAACGGCGCCAAGCAGGCCCTCTGTAACGTCATCCTGGCAACCATCAACCCCGGCGATGAAGTAATCATACCCACTCCGGCTTGGGTTAGTTACGTCGAGATGGTTAAACTCGCTGAAGGAAAGGTAGTTGAAGTCGCCGCTCCGATTGAACAAGACTTCAAAATCACTCCTGCGCAACTCGAAGAGGCAATCACGGAGAAGACGCGTATGGTTCTGCTCTGCTCGCCGTCGAACCCCACCGGCTCGGTCTATAGCCCCGACGAACTGCAGGGCCTGGTCAATGTGCTCGCCAAGCATCCTGAAATCATCGTGATGGCCGACGAAATCTACGAACACATAAATTTCGGCGCCGAAATCCGCTCGCTCGCCTCCTATCCCGAACTGAAAGATCGCGTAGTGATTATTAACGGAGTCAGCAAGGCATACGCCATGACCGGCTGGCGCATAGGCTATTGCGCTTGCCCGCTCAATATCGCCAAAGCGGTCAACAAACTTCAGGGTCAATACACGTCGGGCGCAAGTTCAATCGCCCAGAAGGCTGCCGAAGCGGCCTACACCGGTTCGCAGGAATGTGTAGAAACCATGCGTCAGGCCTTTGAGCGCCGCCGCAATCTCGTTGTCGAACTCGCCCGCCAAATCCCGGGCCTTAAGGTCAATGAGCCTCAGGGTGCTTTCTACCTCTTCCCGGAAGTCAGCGCCTTCATCGGCAAGCGCCATGGCGACAAAATCATTGAAACCTCGGGCGACCTGGCGCTCTATCTTCTCGATGAAGCCCATGTCGCCACGGTTGACGGCGCCGCCTTCTGCGCTCCCGGCTATATCCGCCTGAGTTACGCAACGAGCGACGACAATATCCGCGAGGCCATGAAGCGCATCGGCGCTGCCCTTTCCAAACTCGCCTGAATGCAACGCGTACTTTTTCACGAAACGATTTTCGGCCCCATCCATAGCCGCCGACTCGGGTCGTCTCTGGGCGTAAACCTTTCGCCCAGAGACGGCAAAATCTGCTCGTTTGACTGCCTCTATTGCGAAGCGGGATTCAACGCCCAAGGGCCCGGCACAACCGGATTCCCATCCCGCGATGAGGTCCGGGCCCTGCTTGAAGCAAAACTCAAAGAACTGAAAGCGACCAACGGGTCGCTCGACGTCATTACGTTCAGCGGCAACGGCGAGCCGACGCTCCACCCGGAGTTTGCCGGCATTATCGACGACACCATCCGGCTGAGAGACGAGTATTTCCCGCAGGTCAAGATTTCGGTTCTCAGCAACTCTACGCGTTTAGGCAACCGGGAGGTCTGCGACGCCCTCAAGAGGGTCGACAACAACATCCTAAAACTCGACTCGGCAATCGAGGCTACAATGCGCAAAATCGACCGCCCGGGCTCGCCGGAGTTCACGGTTGAACGCGTCATTAACCAACTGAAACAGTTTGCCGGTCAGGGAATTATACAGACAATGATTTTGCGCGGCGAAGGGATTGACAACACGACCGACGAGGAGATTAACGCCCTCATCGAGGCCTATCGCCAAATCAGTCCGCGCTCAATTATGATTTACTCTATCGACCGCAAGACGCCGGACGAAACGTTGAAAGCCGTCAGCCACGAAGAACTGACGGCCATCGGCGCGCGGATTGAGCGCGAAACCGGCATACCGGTGCAAGTCGCTTAGAGCCTTACGCTCAGGGCAACTGAATTTTCGAGGGGTCTTCCAAGGCCTCAGACTGAGTCACGGGGAGGGTCACCATCTCCGTGATTTTCGCATTCTTAAGAATCGACGCCTTCAGTTGAGGGAGGGTCGGAGCCGAAGGAAGCGCGGCATACTCCGCATAAGTATAGGAAGTGAACACGGTCTGCGCATTGACCCCGCGACGCGTGAGATACCAGCCGTCGGCCAGGGCCACGGGCTGCATATCCTTAACGTCCTGAGGCGCGGGATAGGAGATAACGTTTCCGCGAGCGTCGACCTGAACGGTCACGTTGTCGGCAAAATCGCCATTCATCTTATAGATTACGGCCCGGGGCAGTTCATATGTGGGGCCTCCAATAACGGGACGAGCGGGAGCCTTGACCAACTCAGGCTCGACGGCCGAGGCGGGTTGCTCCTTCTTGGCGGCGCAAGCAGCGAGACTGAGAGCCACGGCGCCGAATATCAACAGTTTCTTCATTATAAAAGGGTCATTTCGCCGGCCAGCGGCTTGCTAATATAATCGGTCACTTCCTCCGGTCCGAGTCCGAGCCCGAAAAGATACATCAACTTGGTGATTGCGGCCTCAGAGGTGATGTCATATCCGGAAAGAACGCCCACGGAGGCCAGACGGTCGGAGCCCACGTAACGCTTGGCGTGCACACCGCCGTTGACACATTGGGTCACGTTCAGAATAACCTTGCCGCTATCGATTGCCTCCTTGATTGCGTCGATAAACCACGCCTCGGTCGGCGCATTGCCGGCGCCGAACGTCATCATCACGATACCCTTGATTCCGGGGGTGTTCAACTGATGGCGAAGGGTCGACTCGGTCATTCCGGGATAAAGATCGAGGAACATCACGGACGTATCCATATTGCAGCGAACCTGCAGGGGACGCATCGCCTCATGTTTCATCAACGCGTCATAATTGAAATGGATTCCGAGGCCAATCTTGGCCAGCGAGGGATAGTTATTGCTCTTGAAGGCATTGAAGTTGTCGGCGCTCATCTTCGTCGAGCGGTTGCCGCGCCAGAGGTAGTTTTCAAAAAGGATGGCGACCTCCTGAACCGTCGGCGTCCCGTCGGGGCTTACGTCGGCAGCAATCTGCAGGGCCGTAATCAGGTTTTCCTCGCCGTCGGTACGAACCTCACCGATAGGAAGTTGCGAACCCGTGATAATCACCGGTTTATGCAAATTTTCAAGCATAAACGAGAGGGCCGACGCCGTGTAGGCCATAGTGTCCGTTCCGTGGAGGACCACGAAGCCGTCAAAATTCTCATAGTTCTCCTCGATATGATGGGCTATCACGGCCCAGTGAGCCGGATTCATATCGCTCGAATCAATCGGGTGGGCAAACTGGATATTGCGTATATCATAGTCGAGCATCTTGATTTTCGGCACATTGTCGATAAGATGATCAAAATTGAAGGGTTCCAGGGCGCCGGTCTTCTGATTTTCAATCATACCGATTGTCCCACCGGTATAGATTATGAGGATTTTAGGCTTAGCCATATCAACCGATTTTAGAGCCGGGGGCAACGGGAGCCGAAGGGGAGATAACAGTCAGGGAGCCGTCGGAATTAACGGCGCTGAGAATCATTCCGCAACTCTCAACTCCGCGGAGTTTGCGGGCGGGAAGATTGGCGATATAACAAACCTGCTTGCCCACGAGTTGCTCCGGCTCATAATATTTTGCAATGCCGGAAACGATTGTGCGCGGTTCGCCGGTTCCATCGTCAATCTTGAACTGAAGCAACTTGTCGGCCTTCGGGACGCGCTGACATTCAAGCACTGTTCCGACGCGGAGGTCACACTTGGCAAAGAGGTCAATATCAACGTTTTCGCTGACCGGCTCGGGCTTCCATGCCGACTTGGCGTTCGCCTCCTTGGCGGCCTGCAATTTATCGAGTTGGGCCTGAACGGCGGCATCTTCAATCTTCTCGAAGAGCAGTTCGGGCTGACCGATTTCTGCGCCGGCGGGGAGAATATTGTCGCTGCCAAGCATCTGCCAGTCAATATGTTTGATGCCGAGAATACGACAGAGTTTTTCGCTCATGAAGGGGAGGAAAGGCTCGAAGGCGATAGCGAGGTTGGCGGTAATCTGCAGGGCGGTGTTCATAATCGTAGCCGTGCGGGCCATATCGGTTTTTGCAACCTTCCAGGGCTCGGTCTCCTGAAGATATTTATTGCCACAGCGGGCCATATTCATAGCCTCCTTGAGGGCATCGCGGAAGTGGAATTCGTCGAGCAGCGCGCTCATCTTCTCCTTGAGCGTGCCGATTTCGGCGAGGGCGTCGCGATCAATCTGCTCAAGGCTTCCGGCGGCGGGTACCTTGCCCTCAAAATACTTATGAGTCAGCACCAGGGCGCGATTAACGAAGTTGCCGAGAATGGCAACCAGTTCGCTGTTGTTGCGCGCCTGGAAGTCGGCCCAGGTGAAGTCGTTATCCTTAGTCTCGGGAGCGT
>CAYUGU010000093.1:0-7502 GCA_964444345.1 uncultured Bacteroides sp. | reverse complement strand
TCGGCGTTACCGGCCCCACGTTTGAAACTCCCGCCGAATATGAATATTTCCGCATTATCGGCGGCGACGCCGTCGGCATGTCGACCGTTCCGGAAGTAATCGTGGCCAACCATGCCTCGATGAAGGTCTTCGGCCTCAGCGTAATCACCGACCTCGGCGGTAAGGAAATCACCGACGTGCCAACCCACGAAGAGGTGCAGAAAGCCGCAATCAAGGCCCAGCCAGTGGTTGTCGAGATTATGCGCGAACTCGTTAAACGCTCCTGATTTCGACCTATGGAAACGGAGATTTCCTCTCTCGGCGAGTTCGGGCTCATTGACCGCCTGACCGCCGAACTGCCCAAACTCAACGAATCAACGCTGACGGCCGTTGGCGACGACGCCGCCGTAATGCGCTATGAACCGAAGCGCGACGTCCTTGTCTCCACCGATATGCTCCTCGAAGGCGTTCACTTCGACCTGACCTACGTCCCCCTGAAGCATCTCGGCTACAAGGCGGCCGTAGTGAACTTCAGCGATATTTACGCCATGAACGGAACGCCCCGCCAGTTGGTTGTGGGCCTCGGCGTCTCCACGCGCTTCACGGTTGAACATCTCGAAGAACTCTACGCCGGGCTGCGTCTGGCCTGCGAAATCTATGGCGTGGACCTCGTGGGCGGCGACACCACCGCCTCCCGCTCCGGCCTCGTAATCTCCGCAACCTGCATCGGCGACGTCGAAGAAGGCAAAGCCGTTCATCGCAGCGGAGCAAAGCCCACAGACCTTATATGCGTCAGCGGCGACCTCGGTGCCGCCTATATGGGCCTGCAACTCCTCGAACGCGAAAAGACCGCTTCTGCCGGAATCAAGGACTTCACGCCCGACTTTGCCGGCAAGGAATATCTCGTCGAGCGCCAACTTAAACCGGAAGCCCGGCGCGACATAGTCAAGAAACTCGCCGAAGCCGGCATTGTCCCGACCTCGATGATCGACGTCAGCGACGGCCTTTCGTCCGAACTAATCCACCTCTGTAAAAACTCCGATACCGGCTGCAGAGTCTACGAAGACCGAATCCCTATTGACTATCAGACTGCCGTCATGGCCGAAGAACTCAATATGAACCTCGTGATGGTGGCCATGAATGGCGGCGAAGACTACGAACTGCTCTTCACCGTGCCCCTCACGGCCCACGAAGCCGTCAGCAAAATCGATGGCGTGCGCGTCATCGGCCATATGTCGCCAAAAGACCAAGGCTACGCCCTGATTGGCCGCAACGGCGAGGAAATTCCCCTGAAGGCCCAAGGGTTTACCCACCTTTAAAACGCTCAAAATGAACCTGATTGCCTCTTTAGCAATACTGACCTCTACAATCTCGGCTCCGGTTGACACTCTTACCGGAGCCGATTTTGATTTACCGATTGAAATCAGCGAGGTCGACCTCCTCTCGCTCGAAAAACACGGAATCCTCTATGCCCCATGGCTAAAGGAGTTGCCCGAGTTTGTCGACGAAACCATGCTGGACGACATTGTCGACTACTCACGCCGCTTCACGGGCACCCGCTATCGCGCCGGAGGCAAGAAGCCGGGCGGTTTTGACTGCTCCGGCCTGATGGGCTACGTCTTCCGTCATTTCGGCATAACCCTCGGTGCCAGTTCGTCAATCCAGGCTATGCAGGGAACACCCGTGGACCCCGCAGAACTCAGGCGCGGCGACCTGCTCTTCTTTTCGCGCGGCGCCGGAAGCAAGCGCGTGGGCCATGTAGGAATGGTCACGGAAGTCGACTCCATAACGGGCCATACGCGTTTTATCCACGCCACGACACGCAACGGCGTAATTGAATCCTCCTATCCGGCCGACCCACATTATCGCGCCCGCTTTATCTGCGCGCGCCGAATCCTTTAACCCCCCGACAATTCACGCATTATGAAAAAAATCTTCTTCACCCTTCTTCTCCTCGCTGTCTCCGTTTCCGTTTGCAATGCCGCAACTACCCTCCCCGACTCGCTCATAAGCCGCAAAATCGAGTCCACAAAAGTTATTGCTATTGACAGCGACAAGAAGTTCAATCGCGACTCTATACTTAACGTTATCAGCAACTTCTACTACGATCAGTTCCGCCACTTCCAGGACCCCGACGCCCCCTATTTCCTCTTTATGAGCAAGGAGGCCGGGCTTTCAATGGGCATAGGCGGCAGCGTCCGTATGCGTGCCTACTATGACTGGAACGGCGCCGTCCCGTCGGCCGCCTTCTCGCCCTTTACCATACCTATCCCCGCCAATCCGCTGCAGATGCGCCGCTTTGCGTCGACCCCCGCCGGCACCGGACTCTTCTTCCGCGTAATTGGCTATGAACGCCATATCGGCAACTATCAACTATACATCGAAACGGACTTCACCGGCTATCAGAGCCGCGGCCTGAAACTCAAAAAGGCCTACGCGATGATCAGCGATTTCACCGTTGGCTACGCCCCTTCAACCTTCTCCGACCCCGCGGCGCAGCCCGTGGTAATCGACGCCGCCGGCAATAACAACAAGTACTCGCATACCTCCGTGCTTGTGCGCTACATGCCGTGCTTCAAAAAGCGCTGGCACATAGGCGTTTCGCTCGAAACCCCCTCAACCGCTATCGACCAATCGTCGGCCGACGCCAAACCGCTGTCCGAATGGTTGCCCGACCTCGCCGCCCTCGTCCAATATCAGTGGGCGCCGGGCCAACACGTGCGCCTGAGCGGTGTTTGCCGTTCGCTCTCCTATCGCGACTTGCAGACCTCACGCAACCATAACCTCGCCGGCTGGGGCGCAATGCTCAGTTGCGTCGCTCGCCCCGAACGCGCCCTGACCACCTACGCCACCCTAACTCTTGGCCGCGGAATCGGCGGCCTCGGCGGCGATTTGCAACACGGCCAATATGACCTGCTGACCGACCCTCACGACCCCGCTAAACTCTACTCTCCCTCAACCCTCGGATGGTGTCTTGGCCTGCAATATAACTTCCGTCCCGAGTTTTTCGTCTCTATTGCCGCCAGCCAGACCTACCTCAATGTGCGCCACGGCAGTTCGCCCGACGAATATCGCTGCGGAACCTTTGCCTGCGCCACCGCCTACTGGAACATCCTGCCCCGCCTCGCCGTAGCCGCCGAATTCGACTACGGACGCCGCCAAAACATCTCCCACACCGCCCGCAACGCCTACCGCGCCAACCTAATGTGCGCCTTCTCCTTCTAAAAACCCAACGGAATAAATAATAATAAACCACCGGGAGGTGCGCCGCTCCGCCGGCGCACCAAAGAGTCAAATAATGGGTCGCAAAAAAGTTCGCTAAAAGGTCACAAGCATGGTGCGCCGGCGGAGCGGTGCACCTCCCGAGGGCTCTAACCACTTAAAGAAATGGAGAAGAACTACTTCCTTAAGCGTCGCGAAGAGATAGAGATGGACCTACGTGGGAAACTGCCCCACTGGAGTCAAGATTCCACCCTGCAATTTCTTACTTTGAGATTAGCAGATTCAATTCCCAGTTATTTGATTCAAGAAATAAAAAATCTCCAGACATCATTTCATCATTTTCACCCTAAACCCTGGACCAAACAAGAAGAAAATGAATTCCGTAAAATTTTACCTAACAATATGATGAAATATATGGATAAAGGTTATGGAGAATGTTTGCTTAAATACCCGAAAGTAAGACAAATAGTCGAGGATTCAATAATGCATAATGACGGAAAAATCTATGACGTCATTTCTTACGTCATTATGCCAAATCATATCCACCTTCTATTGTTATTTCACCATAATATCTCAATATCCGAAACAATTACAAAATTCAAGCACTTCACAACATTTAAAATCAATCAACTGCTAAACCGCCACGCTCCTCTTTGGCAAAGAGAATATCACGACCGGATGTTGCGAAACGAGACTCACTTGGATTATTGTTTGGCATATATTGCGCAAAACCCGAAAAATCTGCCGCAAGGAACATACTCCCTCTACCGTAACACCACCCTCTTAACCAAAATCAAATAAAACCTAAGGTGCAGCACTCCGTGGCTGCACCTCCCGGTCCTTTGACCTCCCTTTTTAAAAAAAACACCGGGGGGTGCGCCGCTCCGTCGGCGCACCTTAGGGCCGCTTTAAGGTCGCGAGAATGGTGCAGCGACGGAGCGCTGCACCTCCCGGTCCTTAGTCCCTCACTCTTAAAAAAAACACCGGGGGGTGCGCCGCTCCGTCAGCGCACCATAGGGCTGCTTAATGGGTCGCGAGAATGGTGCAGCGACGGAGCGCTGCACCTCCCGGTAATTGATAAACCCTTACCCGAATGGGTAAAAAAAAGAGCGGCCGGGGCCGCTCTTGGGGGAAGGAGGGGGGAATTACTTTACGAGGGTCTTGACGCCGTTGATGATGTTGATGCCCTTGGCGGGAGCGGCGAGTTTGCGGCCCTGAAGGTCGTAGATACCGGCCTGCTTGGCAACAGCGATTTCGTTGATTGAGTCTTCGCCGTTGTTGCTGCCTTCGATCTTAACGAGTTCGGGGAGGGTTTCAACAACATCGGTAACAACGTCGCCGGAAACGTGGGTGTCGCCTTCGAGTTTGCTAACGGGAACAACAGAAACTTCCTCAACATACATAGCGATACCCTGGCAAGAAAGACCTGCAGAGTCGTAAGTAAGAGCGAGATAGGTCTGGCCGTTGGGCTGATAGTAGAGGTCAACAACACGATAACCAGGAGTTTCCCAGAACTTGATGTTGGTTTCAGAGAACATGGGCTCTTTGAAGCAGCCATCCTGGTCGGTGTCGGTCAGACGAACCCAGAAAGGCTTTTCAGTGTTGTTTGCCCAACCGGCATCACCGGGGTTTTCAACAGTGTCGTCAGCACGGTAGATTACGCGGATACGAGAAACCTCGTTCATCTTGGGAAGAGCGAAATTGAGGTTACCGTAACCCCACCATGCATTTGCGGGGTGCTTCTCAAAAGCAGAAGTCTTCATCTGGATAGCGTAAACATCTTCCTTGCCGGCCCAGGGGTCAGCAACAACGGGGAAAAGTTCGTTTGCTTCTGCAATACTTTCAAACTTAACCTGAGCAAACCAAGCAGTAGCGAGACCGGTGTTGGTAGCGAGGTCGGCAGCGTCATCCATGGCAGCAGCGGGCCAGTTGATGTTCAGAACTGCGTCGGGGCCGTCAGCAGCGTCCTTAGCATAGCGGTCATCACCGGCGAACCAAGAGAAGGTCGGGTTGATGTCGTAGCAGAAGGCCTCACCGAGTTGGTAGGTCTGTGCAGCAGCACCGAAGGCGAGAACGCCGGCGCAGATTGCGAGTAAAGATTTTTTCATACGAAAAAAAGTTTAAATGATTAATAATTAGTGAATAAAATTTGTTTGATTTAAGTGAACCCCGGAGAGCGACGGGGTCGCTCTCCGAGGCAAATAGTCGGGATTATTGACGAACGAGGTTGGGATTCTTTTCAACTTCGGTCGGCGGATAGGGATGATACATGGAGCGGATGCCGTTCCAGGTAGCGGCCACGGGCTGCTCCTCTTCGAGACGAAGGTCTTCGGCAAGGGTATAGGTGGTCGGGGTGTTGATTACCTCAAACTTGGTGCCGCCGATGGTATAGCCGTGGGTGGTAGTTCCGGCGGGCACGAGGACGTCGAGTTGAGCGCCCGAGCGGTATTCCCAAGTAGCCTTGAGGGTCTGGTCGGCCCAAACGCCGGAGGCATTTTCGCCGAGGCGGAACTGGTCGGCACGACGGGTTACGAGAGCCAAAGGATAGCCGGTCACTTCATAGCCATGTTCAAGGAAAGCCTGCTTGGCGAGGGCGTCGCCGGTGAGCGACGAAGCGTTGATCTTGTTGTCGCCGTTGTAAGCGCGGTCAATAACCTTCTGGAGGGCCTGCTGAGCCTCAGAGGTGTAGACTCCGGCGCGAGCGGCCGATTCGGCAAACCAGCAGAGGAGTTCGGAGTAGCGGATGAAGCGATGGTTCTGCGGGTAAGACTGGCCGTCGTAGGCGGGCTTGTTGTAGTCGTGGGGTTCAACAAGCGGGTTGCCCTCGGCGTCGGCATTGACCGTGAAGGGAGCAAAGAGGGGGTGACGGGGGCTGACGGCGGGGTTAACCTTACCCTTGGCGTCAATCACGTCGGCCCACCAATCGACGAGAATCACGTCGCCGTTGGGGTCACGCTTGTAGGAATAGATCAGCGGGTCATAAACGGCGTCTTTACGGGGACCGTCGGGATAGTGAGCCCACCAGCGGCGTTCGGGTACGAAGTCGCTCCAACCGTTGTTGAGGCCGGCGAAACGATGACATTTGCAGAACTGCGAGGTGTAGTCGTTCATGTTGCCGGGAACGTCCATATAGGAGAGGGTCACGATCTGCTCGCCGCTCCAATTGTTGCCGACGCTGTAAACCTGATTCCACTGCTGCTCAAGGGCGAGAGCGTAGGTGCCGTTGTCAACGCCGTCAATAACTTCCTTGGCCTTGTCGGCAGCCATCTGATAGTAGGCGGTTCCGCGTTCGAGGGGATAACCGGCCATAGCCATATATACGGCGGTGAGGGCGGACTTGACGGCCTGCTGAGTGGTCCAGTAGTCGCAGTTGCCTTCGTGACCGAGTTTCCAGTCGGCATAGGAGGCGGGGAGATTGAGGGCCTCGGCCTTCTGGAGGTCGGGGACGATGATTTCGTCGTAGATCTTCTCAACGGAGGTCAGCGGGGTCTTGCCGCCGTCAGGCTCGTTATGGAGGTTAACGGGGAGCGGACCGAAGACGCGGACCAACTGGAAGTAGGAGACGGCGCGCCAGAAGTAGGCATTGCCGAGGGCCATATCGATATACTCCTGAGAGGCGTTGGCGCGCTCGGCGTTATCGATAATCAGGTTGGCAGCCTGGATGACTTTGTACTCGAATAGCCAAAGGTCGCGCACGCCCTTATAGTCAGAGGGTTCCTCGAAGGCGTCGGCCGAGAGGTAAGCGCTCTTGTTTGAGCCGGTGGTCGAAGTGATGTCGTCGCCCTGACACTGAACGATGGTCGGGTTAGAATGGACCTGCGAGTAAGAAACCTGAGAGTAGAGGGCGTTGAGGGCCATTTCCAGGTCGTTCTGGGTCTTGAAGAAGTTCTTGGTAGCCAATTGCCCCTTGGGGTCGGCTTCTAAGAAGTCAGCGCAGGAAGTTGTGCCGCCAAGGAGGCAAGCAGCGAGAAGCACTTTATATATATTCTTCATATTGGTAATTGTCTAAAAGATTGATTAAAGGACGAAGCGTACTCCGAAGGTGTAAGAGCGCGGACAGGGGGCAGTGCCCATATCGATACCGCTCTTCCATTCGGCGCCGTCGGAGGCGAAGGTCATGGCGGCGGGGTTCACACCCTTGTAGTTAGTGATGGTGAACGCGTTCTGAACGGCAAACTGGAAGCGGATGTCGGCAAACTTGGTGACAGAGCGCTTGAGGTCGTAACTGATCGAGAGGTTTTCGAGGCGGAGGTAGTCAGCCTTTTCGAGCCACTTGTCAGATTCGCCGGGGCAGAAGTTGT